>JANQSX010000144.1 GCA_028279085.1 Bdellovibrionales bacterium | reverse complement strand
AATTGGGGGGGGGTAGCTTTAATAATAAAAATATAGATTATAAGTTGTAAAATAATTAAAAACAAAGGAATTGTATTATGAAAAAATATTTTGTTTTATTAGTGTTTATTCTTCCTTCTGTTACTATTTTTAGTACAGTTGCAGATGTTCTATGTGATGTTACTTATCACTCTACTCCTGTATGTGGAGCAGCGGGTGAATTATTTCCAGGAGGTACATTACGTGGTACATTACAAGAGGGTAAATCACAACCAAAAATGACTTATCGTACTTTACTGTTGGATGGTGACGGTACAGGAGCATATAGCGATCTAACACTTACTGAAAGTAAAGTAATAGGGCTTGGTTCTAGTTTTACCGAAGCTTGGAATGATGCACATGATGTTTGTAAATGGGCAGGCTGTACTGTACAATCTTGTGATTTAGCTACAGAGGAAAATGTGGGTTCCAATGCAAGGGTTGAAGCTGCTACAATTAAAAGAAAGAATATATCACTTGCATTTAAATGTATTTGTTCTTATGGCATAGGGGGTAAATGGAAAGAAGGTAATAATTCATGTGGTAGTTTTGTAGACACAGGAGGAAAAGATGAGTTGAAAAATTCTGTAGGTCTTGGGTGGTATGTGGATTCATCAGTATCAGAATCAGAGCCTGTAAGAACAGCATCTTCAGATAATAATTTATCATT
This sequence comes from Bdellovibrionales bacterium, assembly GCA_028279085.1. Lineage (GTDB taxonomy): Bacteria > Bdellovibrionota > Bdellovibrionia > Bdellovibrionales > UBA1609 > JANQSP01. Next base: position 2,108 of record JANQSX010000144.1, on the reverse strand, counting down.
TTATTTGAATCAATCACAAGAGCTTTGTAGTGAATCTTTGAAGAAGATGGAAAATGTGCCTTCTAATGCTGTTGCCTTTATACATAGTTGTTGGTTTGTATTTCCACGGTAAAAGGAGCTGAATGAAATTTTATATTAATATAAAAAACCAGAAAGGATTAAATTATGAAAAATATTTTTATACTTAAAGATTCTCAACTTAAATTAAAATCTAAAAAACTAGTGTTTACAGTTTTTAGCAAATATATTTTATGTGGATTTGTGGTGCTTCTTCTTAGTTTTTCTATTTTATCCTGTAAAAGAAAGAATGATTCTCAGACAGGAGATGGTGGAGCTACACCTCAAGTGGAACAAGGACAAGGTAAAGATGCAGCCGTCAGTTGTAAGTGCGGTAAGGGAGAAGAGACTCCTGTTTCGTTGAGTGCGGAGTCGGTACAAAAAGCAGAGGAAACCTGTATTGCTAAAGGCGAAGGTTATCAAATAAAATCTTGCGAAAAAGTGGCCAGCAAGTAGAAGCTGTTACTACCCCACTAAAGCTGTTATTCTCATTTTATTTTTAAACAATTTTGGTCATTCCGGCTAAAGCCGGAATGACGTACTTAAACAAAAATGATGAAAGGTAAATTAGTTTAATTTCCGAATAATATATTAAAGGCTGTTTGTGGTGTGAGTACTCTACAGTTATTCTTTTTGTATTCTTGTTTCAAATTGGCTACTATTTGAATAGAGTGAAGGGGTTTTAGTTTTTCAGAATAATATTGAAGTGATTTTGAAATTTTGTCATCAGAGAGTTTAACTTCTATTAAGGCAAAAATTTTATTGTCTTTTAATATGACAAAATCCACTTCACGAAATTCTTTATCTCTTATATATCTTAATTCAAATTGAAAACCCTTACTGTCTTCAAGGTAATGAATTTTTTTAAGGAGATGAGTGGCAATCAAATTTTCAAAACGAGGACCTTCTGCATTTTCAGAGATGAGATCAGCATTGTCGAAAAAATAAACCTTGGGGGGTTTTTGTATAGCTCTTGGCAATCGTTTTGTGTAGGGCCATATAGAGAAACAAATATACATTCTATTTAAAGCTTCCAGCCACAATTTAGCTGTTTTAGGTGATATTTGTATTTTCTGAGCGATATTTGAAAGAACAATCAACTGACCGCCACTCCTTCGTAATACATCAACAAACAAACTAAGATCTTGTATTCTTTTTATAGACTCCAAATCGCGAATATCTTCTTTCAGGACTCTATCAAAACGTTCTCTCCGCCATCTTCTGGCTGATTGTTCATTTCCATCTAAAAAAGGTTCGGGAAAACCTCCTACCGTCATGAGTCTTTTAAATCCTTCTTTGAAACTCATTTTTGGTGGAAGTTCATCTAGGCTTAAAGGGTGTAATCTCCAGTAATGATAACGTCCTAATAAAGAGTCTCCTCCACGACGATAAACATCCAATCGGGCACTGCCTGTTACAAGCATTTTATGCAGAGGATGTGTTTTGTCATAAATACCTTTAATCCAATTTTTCCATCTTGGATATTTATGAAGCTCATCAAAAACAATGAGTTGGTGATCCTCATCCCATTTTTTTTTGATTATTTTATTTCTGTCTTCATCAAAATCCCAATTGAGATAAAGCCCTTTTTTTGATTTTTTATAAGGAAAATGTTTAAGAATACTTTGAGCCAAAGTTGTTTTCCCAACTTGCCTCGGCCCTCCGATAAAGACCATTTTTTTGGATAAATCTTTTATAATATTGGGTTCAATAGTACGCTTCATATTGACTATTTTATACTATGGTGAATAATAGTCAAGACTATTTTAAACTATGGTCAAAAATAGTCATATAAATTAAGGATATAGTTAATAAAAAATATGATAAATTAAGGGTATGGTCGGTAAAAAATATAATAGATTAAGAATGTGTAAGCTGTGCGGGATGCTCTCTACTGAAACAGTTGACGAGAAAAAGAGCTTTTTTTCATTCTATAAAAGAGAGCGAGGAGCGAGATCTGTTTCAAATAAAAAAACTCTAAAATAAGATGTTATATTTTTTCATAAAATATAAAATCATGGATTAAGAAGGAGAAATTAAAGAGGGAATAT
>JANQSX010000128.1 GCA_028279085.1 Bdellovibrionales bacterium | reverse complement strand
TTGTTAGGATTATGTTTTTTTTCTTTATCTGTCAGAAACGATTTTCTAATTTTCTGCAAAGCTTCAACAGAATCAACAGAAGATAAAGAAGAAGGCACTTGAGCTTTCAATAAACGCCCTTCCTTATTAGGCAGACGATAAACCTCTCTGCCTTTGTCACACATCCAATGCCCGTTTATTTCCTTGTTGTAACGAGGACGCACACGGAACAGTCCTTCTTCATTATAATCAAGCTCGATATTACAACCTGTAGAACAACCCACGCATACTGAATCCGCCGTTTTTAAGTACCAAACTCTCTGGCGAAAACGAAAATCTTTTGAAGTAAGTGCTCCCACCGGACAGATATCCACCGTATTCACAGAATATTCATTATCCAAAGGTTTATCTTCAAACACTCCTATCTCACTTTTATCCCCCCGATTAAAAATCCCCAACTCCTGCGTTTTACTCACTTCATCCGTGAACCGCACACATCGAGAGCACAAAATACATCTTTCCGAATCCAAAACAATTTTCGGCCCTAGATCAATCACCTTCCTTTTTTTTACCTTTCTTTCCGCCATATTGGGACTGTACTGCCCAAAGTTCATATACTGTTCTTGTAATTCACATTCCCCGGCTTGATCGCATATCGGACAATCCAAAGGATGATTGATCAAATGAAATTCCAAGCCCCACTTAACAGCTGATTTTACTTTTTCCGATTGATTGCTGATCTTCATTCCTTCTTTCACTTCCGTATTACAGGCAATTTGAAGCTTAGGTATTCCCTCAATATCCACCATACAAAGGCGACACACCCCCGCTACAGAAAGACCCGGATGCCAACAATAATGCGCAATAGGCTGATCCAGCTTTTTAAAAGCTTCAATAACAGAAGTCCCTTCAGGAACTTCTATTTCTTGACTGTTAATTTCACACTTTATCAGTTTTTTGTCAGACATTTACTTTACCTTCATCATTTTAGTGATTAGCCCTGTTCACATTTGAGAAACATACCATATCCTCATTTTAAATTTTTTCTTTAATTATTCAAGTATCCTATTTATCTCTTATTAAACATTCATTTTTCTGTTTTTACCTGTGTGCTTTCCACTACTTTCTTTATTTCCTCTAATCCTCCCTTAAAACCTTTTTTAATAACAATTATTGGTGATAAAGTGACTAAGTAAATAGTCGGCAGACCAACTACCAATAGTAGAACTTTTTTTGAAAGCTTTGGCACATGCAGATTTCCTTCCTGCAACGAATCAGGTCCATACTTATTATCTCCTTTTGTTCCTTTTAGGAAAAAAAGATAAATAACACTTCCAAACAATATAAATAATAGCATAAGACCAAAAATTACTTCTACTGTAAGAGGTAATTGAATAGTCATAGTCGTTATATCACGCCCAAACATTATGTCAAAAACACCCGCCAAAAGGAAACTTAAAATAAACCAATAAAGAAATACAATTAAAAACACAAAACTAGTAATCATTTCTACTATAAAAGGCGATTGCTCAGTTGTTTCATTCAACTTAAATACAGAGATAGAAACACCTGCTAAGATGGAAGCTAAAAGAAGCCAATAACCGGAAAGATTCCGATCATGCAATCTTTTTACTATACAAGTCATTTGTGAAATATAAAGAAACATACAGATTGCAAAAAAAATTAGAGCCATAACAACCTGGCCGATTACCTGATTTTCTAGAGTTGAAACTATAATAATAGCACAAAGGTAAAGAAATAAAAGAAGAGCCTCCTTTACTGTAACAGAGAGATAAGCTTTTCTATTGAGCCGACCCTTAAAAGAGGAATGGAATTTAAAATATTCTCTTATTGATTGTATAATAATCTCCCTTGTTGTAGTTTTGTCATTCTGGAGCTTGATCCCGTCATTCCGGCAAAGGCCGGAATCCAGAAAATGATTGTGACATCACTGGATTCTGAATCAAGTTCAGAATGACAAGCTTTTATCGCTCTTCTCTTACTAAGCGCTTAATACTCCCGATTTTCTCTGAGCTAAGGTCTTTCTAATATAAATTTCAAATTCTTCTCGAAATTTTGTGACAAAACTAATGGCGGGAAGAGCGGCCGCATCAGAAAGAGCACATATCGTTTTTCCCATCATGTTTTCCGAAATACCTAAAATAAGATTCAAATCCTGAATCCGTCCCTGTCCGGCTAAAATATCATCAACCACTTTGGAAAGCCAACCTGTTCCTTCCCTACAAGGCGTACATTGGCCACAGGACTCATGATGATAAAATTTCTCCACAACGGAAAGCATATCCACCATAGAACAAGAATCATCTATTACAATGACAGACCCCGATCCCAACATACTTCCCAAGTCCGCCAAAGACTCAAAATCCATACGCGCTCTTTCACACTCTTCCGCCGTCAACACCGGTGCGGAAGTCCCACCTGGAATAACCGCTTTCAATGCACGACCTTCCCTCAATCCTCCTGCCAGTTCAATCAGATCCATTAAAGGATAACCAAGAGGAACTTCATAGTTTCCTGGTTTTTTCACACAACCACTGACAGAAAAAAACTTGGTGCCAGGAGACTTTTCCGTCCCAATAGAACGAAAGGCTTCTACTCCATCTTGTATAATCGGCACTACAGCCGCCAGGGTTTCCACATTGTTAACAATAGTAGGCTTTTCCAAGTAACCCTTCACTGCCGGAAAAGGAGGTTTTAGCTTAGGTTGCCCTTTTTTTCCCTCCAAAGAGGAAATCATTCCTGTCTCTTCCCCGCAAATATAAGCCCCGGCCCCTATATAAATATCCATGTCATGATGAAAGTCTGTTCCACAAATATTTTTCCCAAGATAATTAGCCGAATAAGCTTCCTTAAGAGCTTCTTCCATAATACGAATGCAGTGCTGATACTCTCCACGAATATAGATATAAGACTTATGAGATTTAATACCCCAGGCGGAGATAAGCATACCTTCAATAAGCTGGTGAGGGGCTCTTTCCATAATCAAGCGATCTTTAAAAGTACCCGGTTCCCCTTCGTCTGCATTACAAAGCAAATAACGAGGCTCGGAATTATTAGGTAAAAACCCCCACTTCACTCCTGTGGGAAAACCAGCCCCTCCCCGACCTCTTAATCCCGAATCCCTAACCTGTTGAATAATTTCTTCCGGTTTTTTATTGAGAGCAGACTCCAGAGTCTTATATCCGCCAAAAGACTTATAACCGGCAAGAGTTCGGTACTCCTCTTCATGATAGTGCTCACTTAATAACTTATGTTCCATATTTTTACCTTATAACCTTTCACTGGATTCCGGCCTTCGCCGGAATGACGAAACTTCACCGGAACGATGAAATCAAGTCTGGAATAACAATAAAGACTTGTCATTCTGAACTTGGTTCAGAATCCAGAAAAACACAAACTTCCTCTGGATTCCAGCCCCCTGCCTATACGGGGGCAGGCTCCACCAGAATGGCATCACTGTTTTTTCAATAACTCCTTCATCTGTTCAACTACTGTTTCTTTTTTTAAAGGCCCTACATATTCCTCATTTACCTGAGCCATAGGTGCTATATCACAAGCTCCTAGGCATTCCACCCGACTAATAGTTACCTCACCATTAGCACTTATTTCCCCTTCTTTCACATTGAAACTTCGACACAAGTGTTCCGCCAACTCCCTTCCCCCATTCATGGCACAAGAAAGGTTGCAACAAACCTGAATATGTAATTTCCCAACAGGACACTTGTTGTACATAGTGTAAAACGAAAGCACTTCATTAATATATGCTGTGGGAATATCCATAACCTTGCTTAAATGAGAAACCGCTTCCGGTGACACCCATCCTCCATTTTCCTTTTGCACACGATATAGGCAAGGTAAAATAGCCGAGCGCTTAGTCTCATAGCGTGTAAGCTCTTTTTTAACAAAAGCCAGACCTTCTGCCGATAATTCAAAACTTTTCTGTGTTTCCTTTTTCATAATTTAACCCTATTATTTATCTCCCGATTTTTCCAGTAATTTATATCGCATCCCCTTCCAGGAAGATAATATCTTTAATGCGTAATCTGTGACTGCGATAAATCAAATAAGCAAGAGCTAGATAATCAACAGTCACCTCCATTCTCTGACCATCCCATATAACATCCTGAAAATCATGAATGCCTTCCATTTTTTTCATCTCATTTAAAGCTATCAGAGGATCATGAGAACTGTCTTCTTCTTTAACTCCACCATAATTACACTTTGACCAGTACTCCTCATAAGTTTCAAACACCAGTAAAACCCTATGGTATTTCCGATTGCTGTTTGTAAACTTTGACAAAACATTTATGGCTTCCCTCTCTCCTAACCCTTTAATGCGTTGCCAATCGACACCAGGAAAAGTGGTATAAAACAAAGCTAACTCCTCTCCTTTTGAATCTCTGGCAATATAATATTTCATGGGACCTCCCCTACCTGGAACAAGTTTTCTCAATCCGGTATTGTAGACGATCTTAAATAGTTGGCGATTAAACCAACCAAAATCTTCTAAAGTTGCAAAAAAATTTATCATGGTTAAAACAGTGCCAACAGGCAACACTTTATAAACCTTTTCAGGAGGAAAAGATTCCAGGGTTTTCGCATAGCTTACACTGCAATGCCGACCATAAAGAGATACAGGCACTATTAGTTTATTCAGTTCTATGATTCTTGGGGATCGGATATTATAAGCTCTTTCAAACCCCGTACCCTTTTGGGAATTGGAAATGACAAGAAAGGGTTCTTGAGTGGTTACAGTACGAATGTTATCAGAATTCCGCAGTTTCACATCAACATAATCGGAAGAACCACTAACCTGAAATGGAACACACAGAAATAAAAAAACAAACAGTGAATAATAAAGTTTCATCGTACTGTCTCTTTAATCAATTAAATTCTGGAAAGTAAATGTCATTATCTTTTACACTATTTACACTCTTTTCATTATTTGCAACAGTTGAATAAGTTTTCCAAAAATTTTGTACCGGCAATTTTCATAATGGTAATCAGGTTTTTTTGAAAAAGAATGGTAAAGATCTCCAACATCTCTCCACTCCTTTTCCGAAATGGAATCGTGTTGCCATTCTTCATATCCCTTTTTTTCCGTGTAGCGTCGAATTGTATAACGCTCCACAAGTTTATGTCCCTTGCAGGGAGCATAAACATTTTTCTTCATTTCTTTAAAATTATCACAATGAACAGTATGTTGACCCGTCACAAGCAAAAAACCTTCTGTTTCAACAATAATATTTTTTACCCAACTATCTGATCGTTTATGTGTGGGTTCACTTCCAATATCAATATGGTCTATGCCAAGAGTTGACCCATAATTAAAAAAAAGCCCT
>JANQSX010000106.1 GCA_028279085.1 Bdellovibrionales bacterium | reverse complement strand
CTTTTTTTAAAAAGTCTTTTCTAAAAGCTTCTTTAAAAGAAATTTTGTTTTTATGCTCAAAGTGAATAAAGCCCTTTGCATCTAAATATCCTCGCTCTCCAATATCTTTCGTTCTTGCAGACTTAAAAGAAACTTCTCTTGAATGTTCCTGAAAGAGACTCACTTTTACTCTTACATTTTGGGATAAAGATTTTAGAAAATTATCAAATAGAAACTCCAGGTTATCTTCAAGCTCCAAATCCAAAGTGGAATAAGAAAAGCTTTTCCCTAAGAAACCAGAGCTTGAAATCCAATAATTTTTCTCATCTGCATAAGTTTTCATTTTAAAATAAATTCCCTTTAAAAATTTTTTGAAAAAGAAAAGTAAAGTAATCTTTTATAATTCCTCTGCGATACCTCAAACGAATGGGGATAAGAAAAAGAGCACCTAAGAAAGTTAAAATTATGGATAAAATCTCAAGACCTAAAAAAGTAAAGACAAGTTGAAAGATTGTGTAAAAAGCCATAAGGCCAAGTAAGTCATCTAAAGTAAGTCCAAAGAAGTTTGACTTGATGTTAAGAGTTTTTGAAGGTTTAAAGGTTCTCAATTCTTATTTTCCTTTAGTTTTATTTTCTTTTCACTTCCTCTTAATTAAATGCCCGATAAAAAAGTGTGAAAACACTGGAGGCCGTAGCAAAAACCACAGTTCCAACAATGGCAGCGGATAGTTTTTCCATTCCAACCTTCTTTGACCAGTAAAAAGAAACCCCTGCAATCATAAGAGCCAAGACTCCTATTACAGCAATAATCTGTCTTGCCTCGTTACTAGCCCTTTCCACACTGGAAAGGAAATCTCTGGCCACCGCATAGTAGGGAAGACTGAGAGTTAAAAGATAAAGTGTAAAAACTATACCTCTTACTTTCTTTAAAAAATTGTTTTTCATTTTTCCTCCTTTGTTAGTTTTCTTTTATCTTTGGGACTTTCAGCTCAAACATTTTGTTTTTCTTAACAAGCCTGTTTTTTCCAACAGGAGTCCAGCGTTCTACAGGCTGGCTTTTCTCCAATTCAAATAAGTGCCACTCTCCAAAGGACACATGAGGTTTTATCTCTTCCGGTATGTCTTTCTTTGTGAGATAGTTTTTTCCTCCAGTGAGATACTTAATTTTTGAACCCTCATACATAAGACCTAAGTCCTCTTCTAACTTAGAGAGTTTGTCTTCTAATTCACGGGCTTTTTTTTCTTCATTGAAAATAGCAATGCCTATAAGAGAAGCGAGAAGTCCTATTGATGAACCAAATAGCAGAGCATTTTTTCCTTTGGCTTGTTTCCGAGTTAATCCATAAACAGCCCCACCGGAAAAACCCACCGCAGTCGTGGCATAGATTTTTTCCCTGCTACTTAATTTAAAAGTTGCACAGGAACTAAATAGGAAAATAAAAACAAAAGCTATTAGAAAAAATCTTAATAACATACGACACCTTCCTTTTTTAAAGTTTCATCAGGATTACCTTCTACAAGAACCTCACGGCACATAATTCCTGAGTCTGTCTCATTGCACTTTGTTTCTACTTTTTGATTTTCAGATTGATTGGTATTTGCTTCTAAAGATGCTGTATCTCTGTTTGCTTGAGCTTGGTTGTTATTAAGATTTTCAAGGCATACTTTTCTTATCTTTCCGTTTGCTCCGTCTTTTCCTCTTCTCCCTCTGTATCCCTTACTGCCTCTTTTTGGACGGGAAAGATTAGAGGAGCAAAGACCTTCTCTGTCTCTTCCATTTTTGCCTCTTTCCCCTCCGTATCCTCCAGCACTACCCCTTCCGCCTCTGCTTCCAAGTCCGATTATTTTTTGAACATCCGTTAAATGAAAGTCTGAAAGATTAAAAGCTTGTAAATAAAATGAACCAGAGTCGCCACCTTTTTTTCCGTCATATCCAGGATAGCCCTGCCTTCCGTCTTCTCCGTTTCCCCCTCTTGTTGGATTAACACGACATTCCTGCCAACAATCTCTATCAAGAACAATCTTTCCCGGAAGAAGCCCCAATCCCAAAGGAATATAAAAATCTCTACACCAAGTATCATAAACAGCATCATATCCATTCTCACCATTACGACCGGAAAGTTTGCCCCTTTCCCTTCTTGATATTGGTCTTTTATGAACATAGCCTCCATTTTCACCGCTTAAGATAAGTCCTAAACTTCCTTTGGCTATCTTAGCTTCAACTAAGACATGGCCTCCGCTTCTTCCATCAATTTTATCCATTGCAGTTTGCCCCTCTGGGAAGTTACGAATAAAAGAATGATTGGATACAAATTCCTCAGCTAAGATTGTTAAATCATGCTGGAGGGTTTGAATTGTAACCATATTCAAAACAACTTTTCTGTTTTGAATGACTAAATTTTCAGAAAGCTCTAAATCTTCTGATACGATAGTCGTTTCTTCCTCAGAGATTTGTTCGTTACTCTCAACTACATTGGGAGTTTCTTTGTTTTCAGCTTTTGGAGTAGGTATTTCTTGAACAGGCTGTTCTTCTGGTGAAAAAATATCTGCATCATTGAAAGATAAATCTTCGCAAGCAGAAAAAATAAAAAATAAGAAAGTTAAAAAAATAAATTTCAAGTTCATAAAAATCCTTTCCGTTTTCGGACTTCAAAGCATTTCAGAAAAAGCAAGAAAAAAAAAGAGGGGTAAATACAGGTTTTGTTCCAATGGAATGAAATTGAGGGGAAAAAGCTTTCCGCGAATGGAAAGAGTAAGGAAAAATAGCCTTATTTCCCTTAAATAAACTTAAAAAGCTTTCCGCGAATGGAAAACTTTTTTATTTTGGAATTAAAATTCTAATAGAAAACAGAAGAAAGCATCTTTTAGATAAAGATGTTTCTAATATGTTGAACGATTTATTTTTTGAGTTTTTATTTTTTAAAAGATATTATTTATTGAAAAATTGACTCCACATTTCAAGAAAAGCTGGATTGTTAAAAGCTTGATTAGAAGGAGCAACATACCACCATATAGCAGGGATGTCGCTTGTTTCAATTTGTCCTTTTTCCAAAGCTTCCTGCCAATGTGATGTATTTGTAGCTCTCATCTTTTCTACAAGCTCAAAATAATCTTCTTGAGTATCAATTCCCATTGATGCCAAAATAGCAGCTCCTCCTCCACCCCCAATGGGTTCTGCAAGATAAAATTGTAGATTTTGATAAGAGGCTGTCATATCAATTCCTAAACCTTTTTCTTCCATTTTAGCCATTACATAATCAGTATTGTTTTTCATAAATACCATTTTCCCTGCCATTCTTTGCATGTCCTCCATAGCTGCCTTAGCAGAAAATCCCATATAAGAAATATCTATTCCTGTATCTGCAGGTTCTATGGCTTTAGCCATTATACCCCCAAACGAAACACTATTAACCACACCTCGCTTAAAAGGTAAAGCTCCAATCAGGCTTATTTTTGGTTCTGTTTTATCACCCATTACTCTTATATTCATACCCCAGTTTTGTTGTCCTCTCCTTTGTATTTGTATTGTATCTTCCATACTTGAACCTGCTATAGACGCTCTAATTACATCTCCATTATTATATCCTTCTCTAAAAACATGATTTCCCATTCCCATACTTGTATAAATTTCATTAAACATTTTTACTTTTCTAAGTATTACATCCGCTTCAACATGACCCATAGAACCTATATAATGTGCTACCATGTCCCTTTCATCCAATCCGTGATAATCAAAGAAAGCTCTAGTCTGTTCAGGAGTTACTTGAAAAACATCTGCTTTTATTTTATCTGGTAATTCATCCCACTGTTGAGCAGAGACAACATAATACATAGATTTACTATTAAGATAATGATTTGGATTTACTGCTCCCCACTGAGCAACAACCACCCCATTAGAAAAAGAGTCCCCATAACAGAGAAACCCTGTAAAAGATAAAAAGTATAAAAACAATAATTTAAATAACTTCATTTTGCCCCATTTCTTTTGTTTTTTGGATCTTCTAAAAAAAGTATGTCAGCGAATTCAACAAAGAATGTAGGAGTATCCCCTTTGTATTTTTCATCTTCCATAAGCCTTTGGACTTTCCTATGTGTCTCTTTACATATTCTATATAGTTCTCTTCTACCTTCGTTGTTTAAGGTTTCCATTTTATAACATATATAATTATTTTTAAAATTGTCAGGCTTATATTCTTCAGCTAAAATTTTAATATGCTTTTTTAGGACTTCAAAAGATAAAATAATTCCTTTATCCATTTCTGTAGCTTTATACCTATTATCATCTTTTTTTATTACAAAATTTTTCTCTATTAACTTTTTAAGAGCTTTAATTCCTTCATAGCCAATACAATTAAGTATTTCTTCATCTGTTACACCATGAGAAGAAAGAGCCAGAGCATAGGCTATAAAGAGATGTTTTTTTGAGAGCAGGTTTTCTAATTCTTTCCCCATGTATCTCCCTGTTTTGCTTTCTCTTGTGACTTCCAACACTTCCTCTGTAACAAGAGATTTAAGCTTTGGGACAGATTGACAAAGTTTAAGAAGATTACGAACGCTTGGATAAGCATTGTAATTTAACATTCGGTGAAATGATGTAATAGAAATCCCAAGATTTTTGGCAATTTGACTTTCACTTATACTGGGATTTACTTTTTTCCTCTCTATGACATAGTCTTTAAGAATGTCAGAAATTTTTTCAGTTCTTCCTTCCATTCTTAAAACCCCTTTTGTTTGTATATTATCTTTTAACTTTTATTTTAAAATTAGGGATAAACTTGTTGTATAAAACATTTCCACTTCCACCACCGCCCCCATTGGGGCCGGTTATAGTAAATAAAAGCCAATTAAGAAAATACCCTCCACCTCCGCCATTTCCAATAAAGTTGGCAGATATGGAGTAGGTAATTGAATTTATTTTTACTGGTAATTTAGAAAAAACAGATAGACTTTTCCGCTTTCGCTTTGAGATATTGTCTCTTAAAAGCTTTGAAAAAAACCTATTCATAGGCAAAGTTCCTATAAAATTCCTTTACGACTGGAAGTGTCATAAAACAGGAGAGAGACTTATTTTGTCAAGATTCCAAATATGTTAAATTCTTAAAAGTGTAAAAATTTCAGTATATTAAGATAAAAACTTCTTTTTAAAAGATTTTTCCCTGTTTTATATGTTTTAAATTAAATCTTAAATAACAATCTCTTATGGAATTAGTTAAATGACTTCTGTTTTTTAATTTTTATCATACTGTTTAGACCTTCTTCTTGGCACTATCAAGACGCCTAAATAAATGGGAAAGCAAGCTGAGAGCATCCAAACAATCTTTTTCTGTAAATAAACCAGAGTCTCTTAAATCAGCTTCTTCTTCATGAATTACTGGATTTCTACATGCTGCCATAGCCCCCACACTTAAGAATCTATTTCCTTCTTCTATATTAGAGTGTGTACTTTTTTTGAAATCACCACCCTTTGGTCTTTTAAAACCATCAGTTATTGTCAACAATGGGTTATCCACACTAAATACTTTATTCATTAAAGCTCTATCACCAGATACATGAAAACCTGACTTTTCAGTAACCTTATTAACATATCTATTCACAGCTTCTTTAAAAGCTCCATAGTAGTCTTGCTTTTCGTATTTTTCCCTTGAGGCATCCTGAATTTCTTTATGTAAATGTCTCCAATGGTATTTTGGATACTCTGGAATTAATCCATATATTTTTTTTACAGTTTCTTGTTGCACACCTTCTGACAATTCAGAGTCTTCAATAAGTCTCCTGACTATAGACTCAACTGAGCTTTTTATGCTGTGTTCTTCAGGTAACTTTGCAAACCAACCAGGAATGTCAATTCCTGTCCTGTCCTTTAAATTAGTATTTCTTTTGTCCTTTCTTTTATTTCTCCAATCTGTTTGAAGAAAATTAATTAACCCTTTTAGGTATTCCCGTAGCTCCTTTGTTTCTTCATGATTCCAGTTTAGAGATTGACGATTTGTTGCAATAACATCATCTTCAAGGTCATCTATAAAATCTACCTCCAAATGCCCTGTCAAATAGGAAAAAAAGTGACTTGAAGTGCTATCTGAAAAATATTCAGGATTATTTACCAATTTATTTCTTGAAAATAAAATAATACCCCTCATACTTGTACTTGGTTTTATGGGTTTCTTTGTTGTAATTAAATAACCTTTTATTTTATCGGCCTTACTATAATTATGTTGAGAGTATTCGGAAAGAGGAAATTTCCATTCACATTCTGTTTCCATACCTTCATATCTCATCTGATTTGTAACTGTTAATGGATTTTCTTCATTATGTTTTATGATAACTTTAAAATCATTACTTAATATAAATATTTTTGATAAAGAAATTGCTAATCCCGTAGAGTCAAAACTGGTTTTTCTTTGTATTTTTTTTAGGACAATTTTGGTTCCTTTTTTCTGTTCTGAACAAGAGACTTCCAACTTTTCGATTTTTGGAGTATAGTTCTGATTTTGTGTATTCCTGATTTCTGCCCATGACA
>JANQSX010000105.1 GCA_028279085.1 Bdellovibrionales bacterium | reverse complement strand
GGATAAAAAGAGTCATCAAATCCTAACCGATGAGCGTCAGGAAAGGCATCATCCGTAGTCACTCCCGGAAACATGGCATCCGGCCTCATGACAACTCTATAAAGAAAATCTTCACAATCCGGTTGAAGAATAGGCTCTGTTTTCCTTATCTCCTGGCATTCTTTAGACACCAATTGAGCGACTTCTTTTTCATAGCAATTTTTAATTGACTGTTCAGCCACATAATCAAAAAAACACATTCCTCTTTTTTCAATAGCTTTGTTTTTAAGATCTCTTGCTTCTATTTGCCTTATCAGGTTAAGCCCGGCCGGAGAACAGCCAAAGATGAAAAAAAGTATAAACACTAAAGGTACTATCAATAACAGTAGCTTTCCTTTTTTAGCCTTAAATAAAGTCTTTGACATTTTATTTTCCCCCTTCAACCGCCCAATCAAAGTTGCACACTTTTTTTCCTTTAGAAAACTTTAATTCACATTGTTACAAACACCGTTTTTCCACTGATCTGGTTCTAAGTCCACTGAAGTTGTACCAACCTCCCACCAGGAAGGCACGTTGCTGCCTCTATTATTTGCCAGTATATGATCTAAAAGTTCTGTAAAAAAACGATATTCAAAAAGCTCCAACTCGCTACCGCTATGAAATGTAAATGCACAATAAAAATCTCTAAACATACAGAGCTTATCAGTACTACCGCAATTTTTATCACTTTCAATATAAGCATGAAGCCATAGAAGACCATTTTCATTTTCTTCATCAAGCAGTTTGTCTATAAAATTGTCTCCGCTATCATTTGTTCCCAAACCTTTATTCAGATTTGCAATTGTCTGTGCATTTGTTCCATCTCCTCCCACAATATTTTCAAGCAAGGAAAATGTAGTATCAAATCTCTTCATGATCTCTGCAGCACCTGAGCTTTCCGCCAACCAGGAAAGGATAATTTTTCGTTCATTGTTATTCCATGACAGATCACCCTCTGCCGGAGGATCAGTCGGCAAAGAAGATGAAAACCTCGCTATTACATCATCTAAGCCGATACCAAGTAAAATGCTCAAAGACCTTAAATTTTCCTCTGTTTCCAAACCCCTTAACCTGGGCAGTGAAGGATCTTTTAAAACATTAAAAACATTTTTTATTTTTCCTATAGCAACAGTGGTATATTGGTAACAGGCTGATCTTGCAGTTTGTGTAGTAAAAATAGTGCGGCAACTCTCCCGACAAACCGTATTACCTATACATCCTCCTCTCCGAAGTACAGGATGAAGATTTGTGGTTCTATAATCGGACGGAAATCCTTCTGCTGTATCAGCATATTCCGGAAAAAAAGTGTCCGGCTTCATAACAACTCTATAAAGAAAATCTTCACATTCTTCTTGAGTAACAGGTTCTGTAACCCTTATTTCGACACACTCATCAGCTATCAATGAATACACTTCGTTTATATAACATTCCGTAAATTTGTCCTCATCTACAAACTCATCAAAACACATCTGCCTTTTGGCAATGGCATCATCTTTAAGGTCTCTGGCTTCCAATTGTGACAGCAATCTCAGTCCGTCAGCACTACAACCAGGAAGAAGTAAATAATAAAAGAATAAAAACCCAATTGTTAAAAATGGAATATAAATCCCTTTACCGGTTTTCCCGTTTACATACTGCATTCCTACCTCCTAACAGTATTGTAACTTTCTCGTCTCATATAAGTCTTTTCGGAAAGCTAAACCTACCAACTTAAAAAATTATGAAATGCAGTAGGAAAGGATAGGAAAAATATGAAAAATTTGAATCAAACACTTCAATAAAAGTAGGATAATAAGATGTTAGGACATAGGATGTAGGACTAGAAACATAAGGCTTAAATTTGTCATTCTGAACTTGCTCGTCATTCTGAACTTGATCCGGAATCCAGTAAACTGAAAGCCATTTTGATGGCTTTCACTATTCCCGCTAGCTTGTCATTCCCGCGAAAGCGGGAATCCAGAAGAAATTACAATCATCCTCTGGATTCCGGCCTGTGCCGGAATGACGAACTTCTTTCGGAATGACGAACTTCTTTCGGAATGACCTTTATGCAAACGGTTATTCATTAGAATTATATGGTCTATTCAACACATTTTATATACCCTTATGTATTATTGTTAATGATCAAGTGAGTAAAAATGAAGTGGTTTTTAAAGTTGGTTGTTATTTTCTTTATAGGTTGCCAAGGATCTAATCCGACACAACCAAGTGATTCTTCAACAGGAGGAGATACTTCAGCACAGCCAAACAAATGTTTGGAATCACATCAAACGGACGATATTTTTTACAACAAAACAAACAAAACAATAACAGCTATTGAAAAAAATAAAACAAAAGTGGTATTGAACAGCAATGAATGTGTTTATATTGGTTCCGCTTACCATTTAGGTCTTCAACAGCAGGAAAAAGTAATCTGTATATCCACTTTCCATCCTTGTGATGGAGATTCCTGTCCTCCTCTTTGTGCTGACAAGGTGAATAGTCTTCAGGAGAAAAAGAAAGATGATGAAAAATACATCCATAAAGGATGTGGACCTCCTTTTTCGCATTTCGTGCGCTTCTATAATATAAAGACAAGTGGAAAAGGGGAATTTGTTTTTGAATGGGCCAAAGAACCACGGTCTTTTGATAGCCTTAATCATTCATGTAAAATATTAGGAAATCCACCAACTTCATACAAGTAATCTATCGCATTTGTGTTCTAATGACGAGCTAGCCGGAAGGACGAATCTGTGGGAAGGACGAGACCAAGTTCGTCATTCCGGACTTGATCCGGAATCCAGAGGATGCCTGTAACTTCTTCTGGATTCCCGCCTACGCGGGAAGGACGAAGCAAGGGGGAAGGACGAGTCTGTGGGAGGGACGAACTTCTTTTTGAAGGACACACTTCACTCCGGAACGACAGTTTGAACGAATGAAAAGTTCAGACATATGTTTTACTACAGAGCAGACGGGAACATAAAAAAAGGGCTGAGATTACCCTCAGCCCTTTTTTAAGAATAATTAGAAATAAGCCTCTTAAGTCATCAAGACCCAAGATCAAACAAAGTACTACTCCAGAAATACTTTAAGTTTGTACAAGCTTTATAAGTCCATTCTTCTGCATCATCTTCATCTAAATTATAATAATCCGGAGGATCACCGGCATGATCTGCTTCAGTACCTACTATATCCAAACCTCCATCTTCTGCGCTTCTTTTTATAAAGTTTACAATACTACTGTGATTCACAAAATCAGCTATCTCTTTCCTGAATTTATCATCTTCATCACTGTCGCTTGGAGCAATGTTACAATAGGCTGCCAGTACACAAGCTTCAAATCTAAAATGATTTTCCGGTTGTGAATAATTACCAGAACCCCCAGGAATCGAAACGTTTGTATCAGGCGCCGGGTAGTTAGATTCGGAACAAATTTCATCTTCATGTTGAATAATCTCATCATGCAGATAATCCACCAAGTTATCATTACTGGAACTAAGAGCCAGTTCCAACACATTATCGTCATCCCTATCTTCACTTACATCCTGTCCAAGACCACTTAAAACACCACTGTCTCCTGTTCCTGTACCCAGTTTTTCAAGCAATGCTATTATCATTTTAAGGCCATCATCATCGTCCGCATTATCAAAAATCTCCAATACGGTATCGTCTGTAGCCAGCCACTCCAACATAGCCTTTGCGTCTGTACTGCCGTATTTATCCACCTTGTCGGATAAAAGGTCACTATCCAGATGTTTCACAGCCGCACATATTATTTCTACATCCTGTGATTTTAAACGCTCCAACTCTTCAAATTCCGGACGACTTAATCTGTCATCAAATAAGAACAATAAATCATCTTCTACAACCACTTTATCCAAGGCTAAACATCTGTCGTAGGCCGTTCCGGAAAGAGAAAGATCTTTTTTACACCAATCTTCACAATCTTCGTCCAAGTCTCCGTCACTATCCTCTTTATCACAACAATTACTTCCACTACATGAGGGTAGTTCACATTTTAACTTTGCCTGCGATCTTCTGTCATCTCTTCTATCATCTCTTCCTCCATCACTTCCACCATCTGAGCTTCTTGTTGTGTTCCCTGTTCTATCTCCTGTCTCGGAAGTGCAACCGGACATAATACCGGCCGCTACAGCGATGGACAGAAGTAGCACAATTACCACTTTGGTTTGTAAAAACATTTTCATTGATTCCTCCTTTTTTTTAAGAGCAGATTCTTAAGTCTAACTCTTCCATATATTTTAACGATCTAATTTTCTTCATTAAATAAAGATCTGTTTTTGATTTTCTCAACCTGAAGGACAGACCTTTGCTTTTTGTTAAAATTATTACTTGCCTAATCCTTAATTTACTTCCACCTGAATGGCCGCTTCTCACATAACTCTATTCTCTTTCAGGAAAATAAAGTCTTATTGCTTTTAAAAATTATATCCCTTCTATTTCCTTTTTCACAAGAGTTTTTTTATTTTTGTTGTTTTTTGCCCGATAGACCGGCTTTTTCTTATCAGAAAATGCAAAACTTAACTTTCTTGTTTTCGGTTTTTCCTCCTAATTTCATTTTTATTAAAAAAATTTCTCAAGTTATATATTCTCTTTTCCGAGGGGGGTAAGCCTTGATGCATCTTTAATTATTTATAGTACAAACTTCCGTCTGACATACACTATCGCATACTTCCTCATTAAGCTTTGTATCTTTCGGAAAATGACTATCATCAAACTGATCGTTTTGGTTTAAGTTTTCCCAATAAGCCCACACATTAGGCCCATGAATATAACAGTTCTTTGAGCGAAAAGAGCGCCTGTCTTTAGCATAGTGACAACGGTTTTGTCTTGTAAAAGCACTCTCAAATTCTTCTCTCAGACAGTAAAGTTTTAATTTGCAGTTTTTTGTAGAACAAATATCCATTATTAAATCATGAGCGATGACAAAAGCGGCATCATTTCTATTGTTTTCAGCAATGGCCCAAAAAGTATCTCCATATCCTCTTAAACTCTGACCCAATCCATATTCTATACGAGCATTCCCGCTAAGAGCATCCCCCAATTTTTTAAAAGCTTCTTTAAGAATAAAACTATCTGTATCATGATTTTCCAAAGCCAAAGCGACAGAAGGAGTGATAGCCACCCAAATTATAAATTCCTTTAATTCCCTGTCCGACCAGCTGTTTAACAATAACAAAACCGGTTCTAAATCAACATCTATCATTACACCAAAATCAAAAGTATTAACTCTATTATCCAGCTGATTTTCTTCGGCCCTAAGTCGCAACATATTATTATAAAGTTTCTCTATTTTAAATATCAAATCCACCGGTAGTTTTTCACATTCTTTCGCTTTTTTACCATATACAGTATCGCATATTCTCAGGCATTGTTCGTAATCTCTGTCATCCTCCTCTAAATCGTCACAGCTATCTCTTTCATAATCAGAAAATCTATATATTCCATAGTAGTCATCGGATTCTGTGGTGCGCACAGTGCTTCTATCCCGTTGAGTAATACGAGTAGATCGATCCCTTGCGATTTGTTCCGGATCTTCACAGTAAAGCAGTAAACAAACAGCCAATAGTAAAAGAAGAAGTCCGCTTATTTTTTTTAAAACTTGAATCATTTATACACATCCATGTGTTAAAAAAACAATTTATTCACATCCCTTATTGCTATCATTACATGCTACAAAACAAACTTGATTATTCATAATAGGCTCACTAAAGCTTACTCCTAGATTAGAATGAATACGTAAAATTTGATTTTGGACATAATCAAAAAAACTTTCGTCATCTATATTTCTAGCCATTTCATTTCTTAAGTCCTCTGAATGAACATATTCATTATCCCGACCGGGTTTTTCTTTACAATAGATCCGCAACACACATCGCTCTGTTTGACTTTCACCAGCGTATTGAACGGCACAAAGATCCTCTTTAATCATGTTATGTGTAATCTGCAAAAGATCATAGTTAGATCTATCTACCATCAGTTTAAAAAAACTATCGTCCAAGGAAATTTTTCTGGAAAGACCTTCTTCTACCGGCCCGGGTTTTAGACGATCCCCGGCGGAAGCTAAAATTTCATAAATAATTTCATTTTGAGCTTCTTTTGTTAATTGAAGGAGTTCTTCCACCGGCCGGAGGTTTTGAGAAAGCCACATTAAAACCTCTCGTCCTTCATCCACAGTATACTCCTTAGCCACTCTAACCCAGACTTGGTAGTCCATAGCCAAAAGCAAACGAAAATCCTGACTTAAATCCAAACGCTCCAGATCATCCTGCACAGGACTCTGGAGAGTATCTAATAAATCATCCAATTGAGTAACAATATTGATCGGCAAAGCTCGACATTTTTTTCGAACTCTGTCGTCTGATTTGTAAAATACTTGATCACATTGACGACGACAGTCCTTATGTTCCGAACAACAATCTTTACCTTCACAAAAAGCTACAATCCGATTTTCCCCTTTAACTGCATCAGCAATTTCTCCAGGGCTTCGATATTTTCCAGGAACAGGTTTTTGGCTACAATGAACAAAAAAAAGCAAAGATATAGCACCGGTAAAAATAAACAACTTCATTATTTTTTATCTCCTGATTTTTTTAATGCTAAATAAGAAAACCGATTTTATTTTTTCACAGGCTACTAAAACAGTCAAAGATTTATGTTTGTTTTATTGAGTGCCATTTACTTATATGGCAGAAAAAACAGCCTTAGACCGACTTTATACCAGTGGTCTAAATGGAAAGCTTTTTAAGGGCTTTCTTTATTTCGGACTTGTTTGTCATTCCTATGAAGCTCGTCATTCCAGACTTGCATACTTCGTCATTCCAGACTTGCATACTTCGTCATTCCGGACTTGATCCGGAATCAGTCGCTCTGTTTCAAAGCCGAACTCGTTTTGATCCAACTGTGAGTGAATAAATTCATTCTTCCTGGTCCAGGAAGAATGAAAAGTTTTCACACTCTACACAATACAGCAAAATCACAGCACGGTTATAACTATAAAAAACAGAAACAATCTAACTCATCATTTATAACTTAATAACAAATCTCTATTAATACCACCTTCTCTTAATAAAAAATCTCCAACATTTTTACATAAAACAACACAGGGAATAAATATAACTTTTATATTCTTGTACGTTACTTCCCCCTGCTTGGTTTTGGAAGTAACCCATACTTCTTTTAATTTATTTTTAACAGCCATACTTACCAATCCCTTTAATGTATCAGGATTGTTATAATGACGATCACTCCATTTGATTTCTAATAAAATATTTGGTTTATGGTTTGCGTTTATGAATACCATATCCACTTCCCACTCTTGATTGTTCGTTTTCCATCTGGCGTAATGGAGGTATCTCTGGAAGTACATGCTATGAAAGTGCTGACTGAATATCGCTGTTTCCACTATATTTCCTATATTACCATTATTTTCATTTATTTCTCCAAATAAGGCCGGGTACATAGAAGGGTTTGTTAAATACACTTTAAAGTGTCTGGCTCTTTGTAAAGACTTACCAGTATTATCTATTCTATAAACTCTTTTTATTAAAAAAGAAGCTTCCAGATATTGCAAATATTTTGAAATTGTGTTCTTGGCAATGTTAGAGCGTTTGCTTAGTTCTTCTAAGTTAATTTCTCGGGCAGAGTTGAAGGCTGTCATCGTTAACAAGCTGTTCAGTTCCTGAATATCTTGGATGCCGTATAAATTAGGTAAGTCCCTTAGTAATACCTTGTCTATAATATCCTGCCCTATGAATCTTCGAATATTTTTTTGAATTTCTTTGTTAAGAATAGGCTCCGGATACCCTCCAAAATTTACATAATTAATAAATTCTTTATTAAGCTCATTAATATTATTAATTCGGGCTTTATTTGAGAAATCAATAAACTCTTTAAAAGTAAGAGCCGGTAAAAAAAAGTCCGTGAACCTTCCGGCCCCCGATTCATCACTTCTTCTTTTCAGAACAGCTGCTGAAGAACCGGAAGCAACAAATTTAATATTAGGATATTTATCAGTTAACACTTTCAGATGAGTTTCCCAATTTTTTAAATATTGAATCTCATCAAATATAACTAATTTTTTAGTATTCTGGTTGCTTCGGATTTTGTTCTGAAACAAGTTTAATAGTTCTTCTAAAGGAATTTTGTTATAAAGAGGATCATCAACAGAAATAAAAAAAATATTTTTCGGAGAAAAGCGATTTTTTTCCAAAGCCTCGCTCACCAATTGATTGAGCATAACAGTTTTACCAACACGTCTGGGCCCCATTAAAATAACGGCTCTTTGAATGTTACTGTCTAAAACCAGTTTTTTAAAACCATTAAAATAATCTCTTTTTTTTAAAAAGGGACTAGTATATGAATGGTCCTTCCACCAAGAATTATATTTATCCAAACCAGTCAATAAAGTGTTTTTTGGAATATTAAGAAATTGGTCCATATTGAGTTAGTATCAAATAATTGACACTAACTCAATATTTTTTATAACTAACCAAAATATAAGAGTTTTTTTATATACTTAACATCTCGTTATATCCCGGAATAGTGAAATCCTTAGAGGGCTTTCAGTTTACAGGAGTTACAATCGTCTTCCGGATTCCAGATCAAATCTGGAAGGACGAACACGCAGGAAGGACAATAAAAAGGCCCCTTAGTTACAAGGGGCCAAAAAGAAATTTAATTTATAGAGGTTTTTAATGATTATTATTCAAAAAACTCTGCAAAACTTTCTGCTGTACAATCATAATATCTGCTATCTTCTTCTAAATTACTTTTCTTATTTTCTGCCAATTCCCAAAAATTATTGCTGTTACTCAGATGGTCACCATCTTCTCCTCCTGCATCCTGCCAGGAAGTCCAACACATTAAAGTCTTCGCACAAGCTTTATCTTGTCCATCATCTTTTGTTTCTACATCATCACAAATTTCTACTAATAAATCAAAAGCCATATTAAAGATAGTTGCATTATCCTCCCTTGCCGCGTAAGAAAACACATTACGACTAGTGATATTATCATATTGACAGGAAAGGGCATCATAAAGTTTCCCATCCGCTGCATTATCTAATTCTATACGACCATCTACACTGTTACTGCCAACAGCAGTCTTATTATATTTAGCAATTACTATATTATTACTACCATCTAAATCCCACAAATCTGTATCCTTAGATTTTACCGGGTTTGCAGCAGGGGTAGCTTTACTTATACAGGTTCCATTATCTGCGTCATTAGCATCCAACGCTAAAAGCAATTTTTCTAAAACATCATTTCCAGTATTCACTTCAGAAAGAATTTCTGCCACTTCTTTATCTTCTACCAACCATTTTACAGTTTCTATTAAACGAGCGAATTTTTTATCGCTAGTATCCGAATTAGCATTATCCAGCCCTACTTTAATTTGTTCAATCCATTTTTTAGTACCAATTTTCAAATAATCTTCAAAATGATTAATATCTACCTCTCCCTCGCCGTCAGAAAGTTCCTGTAAATCTGATTCTATGTCATCCGCATCTCTTCCTACTTCCATCAAAAGATCATGAACCTTTTGCAAGCGGCCCACTTGCAGATCTCCTTCATCCATACACTCTGTTTGTTCAGAATAATCCTTATAAATATGTTCACAAACCCTTTCGCAGGTTTCATTTCCTCTACACCTGTCACCGTCGTCTTCATCGTCATCATCGTCTCTTCGGCGCCTTGTACCGTCACCATCACCACCGTCATCATTACCATTACTATTACCGGAAGCTTGTTCATCTATACCGGGAGCGCAAGATACAAAAGAAAAACCAAAAAGAGAAAAACCTATGACAAAAGCAAAAAAGAGCCATAAAAGCCTTTTTACCGAATAGGACTTAAATAAAATTAAAAAACTTATCATTTCTTTTAATATATTCATTTTTTCTTTCTCCTTTAAACTTCACCTTATTATAAATCTTGTTCGGAAAATGTACTTATTTTCTTGAAAAAATTTCATAGCTTCCCGACCACAGTCCTGTTTTTTCTAAATGAGGAAGTAATCTACAAAGTTAAAAAGAAAAAAATAATATTTTCTCTTTTATTTGCACATAACAGATCTCATAGATTTTTATATATCAATCTACATCTATTGAATAATTAGCGATATATACTTTTTCGATGACCAATTTTTAAAATAAGAATCATCAACTTCCTGTTTTTTAATTCATAAATCACCCTGTAATTTCCCTGACGAACACGATAAACATTTTGCTCTCCCATGAGTTTTCTAGCTCCCTGAGGAACCGGACTAATTGCCAGTGTTTGAATGAGCTGGACTATTCTACCCCGATCTTTTTTAGGAATTTTTTTAAGTGCTTTCTCGGCAGTTGCAGAAATGAAGATATTATAATTGGCCATTTGATTTTAATTTTGAAACTACCTCGTTAAAGGGACGA
>JANQSX010000095.1 GCA_028279085.1 Bdellovibrionales bacterium | reverse complement strand
ATGTTCACCAAATGTAAAGTATCAAGTAAAATCTGTTATTATAGATACAAAAACAGTTCAATTTGCTGAAGATAAAAAAACACTACACGGTACCGGTAGGGTACTATTTAACCAACCTCTCTTTGGTTTATTTTCCAAAGAGCTTTATTTTATAAATGTAGAACTGTTTAATGAAAGTTCTTTCTTTGTTTTACATAGTCATTTTACAGGGTTTAAAACCCAGGATGGAATTAAAATTTTTTTTATCAGGGAGGAAAACCAATTAATTATAAGAGTTTCCACTCCCGCTTATCCAAAACAAGATCTGCACACGGTTGAGGACTATTTTATTAAAAATCAAAAATTAGAAATATATATGGAAGTACAGAATGGAACAGAAAATTTTGTTAATATTAAAGTATGGGATGTATATATAAACCCCAGTGGTTATTTAAAAAAAAATACCTCTTTTCTTTCACGACAAAACCTTATTGCAAATTCCGAAGATCTACTATTTTACTCAAGGGGACAAGGGTTATTATGGGGAGCAGAGTTAAATAAAGTTCGTTTAATAGAGATATTTCGGGAGTCTGTAAATCAATGATGAAATTACGTGGGATAATTATATTATCATACTTTGTACTAATATTTTTTACTGTATATGTTTTTGCTGATTTATCTCCTTCTATAAAGGATAAAAATGAAAAAATAGAGGATCAAGAACATTCTGAATCTAGTAGGGATTTTAATCAAAGTGACAAACAAAAACATTCTATAAATGTTCATTTAGAAAGTGAAGGCAGACTTTTAAAAAATAAAATTTCCAAAAATCAAAAGTCATTTTATCCTTCTGTTCCTTATACAGAGTTGGGTGTTCAATATTCTAAAAATGATAGATTGGTTTTTTTTACTAATGTAGAAGTGGAGTCCTACAATAATGAATGGCAGATTAGTTTTGATGAATTAGGTGCTTCCTATTCTTTTGAAAGTATTCCTCTGTTTGTGAAAGCCGGATGGTTTCCTCTTCCTTTAGGGTATATGGAAGAGAATATCAATATTTTTTCACAAGATTTATCTATTTATCAATCTCTTACACGAAATCAGGAGGATATAGGTTTTGTGGCCGATTTATATATATGGAAAGAAATTTTATATTTACAGGTCAGTCGTTTTGGTGGTTGGTTTTACAGAGAGTGGGATGATTTTTATAAAGCGCCGGAGTCGGCGCCTTTCATAACAAGTTTAAAAAGTCAGGGTGATTTATGGTCCGCTTTTGTTAGTTGGTTTGAAAATGATCCGGCTTTTTTTAATCCTCTTCAGGCTTTAGGAGCGGGAGTAGAGTTGAGGGTATCTCATAAAAAACTGGGTGCGTCTGTGCAATCTGAATTTTGGTACATTATGCAAAAAGGGCAGAGTATTCTTTCCTATTATGTATTTCCTAAGTTAAATATTGATATATTTCAGGTGGGGATGGTTTGGGGGGATATTAGTAAATTTGCTCCTAGTTTTAAGAAATCACAGGTGGAATCTTCTTTTTATGAAAAAATATTTCAGGTTTCCTGTAAAGTGCATCCTAATGTAATGATCATGGGGGAGCGTTTTATAACCCGTCAAAAAAACGGCCCTTTGCCAAATGATTTATGGGCTTTTCGTTTGAAACTCCAGTTTGATTGGTCAAAGGAGTTGTTTTAGTTAATTTCGCAAATAGTTTTTAAAATGCGAGAAGCTACCTGGTAAGGATCGGCATTTGCTCCCGGGCGGCGATCTTCCAAATAACCATACCCTTTTTTAGAAACATGGAGAGGAATTCTGATAGAAGCACCTCTGTCAGCTACTCCGTACTTAAATTCGTCAATATGACAAGTTTCGTGCAAGCCGGTTAGTCGCTCGGACAAACCATAACCATAAACTTCTATGTGTTCTTGGTGTTTTTTGGATAAAAGAGAAATGGATTTTTCAATAACAGCGGAACCGGTCTTCGGATCCCGCATAGATTTGATGGAAAAATTAGTGTGTTGTCCGGCACCGTTCCAGTTACCTTTAATAGGTTTGTTATCTAAAGTGGCAGTGATTTTAAAATCTTCTCCCAGACGATATAAAAAGTAACGTGCCAACCAGGTATGATCAGAAGTAGTCAGAGGATCTGCAGATTCTCCCTCCATACTTCTGTATCCGATTTGAAATTCCCACTGCCCGGGCATGACTTCTGCATTAACTCCAAAAATCATAATTCCGGCTGAAACACAATGTTGCAAATGCTTTTCCACTAGTTCCCGCCCGAACACTTCGTCCGCTCCAATCCCACAGTAAAAAGGGCCTTGAGGAGCTGGATATCCTTTGTCCGGCCAGCCTAAAGGAATACGGTTTCTAAAAAGGGTATACTCTTGCTCCACACCGAACCAGGGGTCTTCTTTACCTGCTCCATCATCTAAAATTTTTCTTAATTTAGCTCTTGTATTTGTGGAGTGAGGGGTGCCGTCAGGGTTAAACACTTCACACATAACCAGGTAGTTGTTATCTCCGCGGTAGGAATCTTTGACGAATCGGATGGGTTTTAAGGTAAGATCGGATTTATTTCCCGGGGCTTGGTAAGTAGAAGAACCATCAAATCCCCATTCCGGAAAGTCCTCTATTTTTAATTGATCAAAAGGTTTTAAGTGTAAAATACGTGTTTTTGATCTGAGCTTTTGAGTGGGAGTAGCCCCATCTATCCAAATATATTCACAGATATTAAACATACTTTTTGCCCCCTTTTATTTACAGGAAAGCATTCTATTATTATTTGATTTAAAAATTCAACAAAAAATGTTACTGGTTATATGAAATTAAATGAATATATCAAAAAAAGAGCCGGTGTTTAAGACCCTAATAGAACCTTTTAAAATCAAGTCCGTTGAACCTATCTTTTTTAATACTCGCGAACAGCGAAAAAAGGTGCTAGAGGCGGCGCATTTGAACCTTTTTCTTGTTCCAGCCAAAGAAGTCATTATTGATCTTTTGACAGATTCCGGAACCGGAGCTATGAGCGCAAACCAGTGGTCTGCTCTTTTACGGGGCGATGAATCCTATTCCGGAAGTGAAAGTTTTTTTCGTTTTCAAAATTCTGTGCAAAGTATTATGGAAATGCCTCATGTGGTGCCTACACACCAAGGACGTTCCGCGGAAAGAATTTTACTAAAAACTCTAAAACCTCGTGGAGAGTATATTGTGTCTAATATGCTTTTTGACACTACTCGAGCCAATGCGGAAATTCTAGGCTTTAATATTTTGGATCTTCCTTGTCCGGAGTTTTATCAGACACAAGAAGATTTTGATTTTAAAGGAAATATAAATTTACCGGACCTGGAAAGTGCTTTAAGTGAAAAATCAGTAGCTTGTGTGGTCTTGACAGTTACTAATAATTCCGGTGGTGGCCAACCGGTATCCATGGAAAATATTAAAAACACATCTATTTTATGTAAAAAACATGGCGTGCCTTTTGTTTTGGATGCTTGTCGTTTCGCAGAAAACTCCTGGTTTATTAAGCAAAGAGAAAGTGAGTATAAAAACGTATCTCCTTTGCAGATTGCGAGGAAAATGTTTTCTTATGCGGATATGTGTTTTGTTTCCGCTAAAAAAGATGGAATGGCTAATATAGGGGGTTTTATTTGTTTGAGAGATACAAAACTTACTGAAGAGTGTAAGAGAGATTTAATTGTTTCTGAAGGTTTTCCCACTTATGGAGGTTTAGCAGGACGAGATCTAGAGGCGATTGCTCTTGGTCTTCAAGAAGCTTTAGAGGAGTCTTATTTGCATTATCGTATTTCTTTTGTGGAATATTTGTATAATAAATTGAAACAGATTGGTTTACCTCTTGTTCGACCAGCCGGCGGTCATGCTGTTTATATTGATGCAAAATTGGCGCTTCCTCATATTCCTGTTTCTGCTTATCCAGCCCAGTGTTTTTCTGCCGGTTTATATGAATTTTCGGGTGTGCGTACTTGTGAAATCGGTTCTGTTATGTTTGGAAGAGAAAAGAAGGATGGAACACAAACTTTTCACAGTCAGGAACTGGTTCGCCTGGCTCTTCCCAGAAGAGTTTATACTTTTTCGCATCTGGATTATGTTTGTGAAGCCATTGAAACTTTTGTAAAGAAGGAGGCGGCTTCTCTAAAAGGAGTCAAGATGATCCGTTCCGCTTCCGTTCTAAGGCATTTCAGTGCTCATTTTGAGTGGTTGTGAACAATTTTAAACAGTAATTTATGATGGATTATTATCATGAATGTGAATATTTTTAAGTAAATCTCTAACATTAGAATTTTCTGTCTTCTGTTTTTTTGTTTCAACAGTAGATTTTGCTTGGTTTTCATGCGCGTACTCACTGAGCTGTCGATTTAATTTTTGTAAACTGGCGATCTGTTGTTTTTGTTCTTCCATTTTCGGAGCTTGAGTCTCCCAAAGAATTTGAAACTTATTGCTCCGTTCTCTTAATTCTGTGTTATCTAATCTTAATTTTTGCAGTTCTTCTGTGTTGTTTGTAAAATCTAATTCTAGATTTACAATTTTAAGATTTTTTAATTCCAATTCAGATTGAATGTTTCCAAGCTTTTTTTGGAGAGCTTCCAGTTCTTTTAAATTTTCTTCATTAAAAGCTATTGATTTTCTCTTTTCAGCCATTAATTCGTTTTCCATCTCTATTCGTAAGTTATGGAGCTGATTATCATGTTCCTCTTTTAATTCAATAATTCGGTCATCCAATTGAGAAGATTTTTCATCAAATTCCGTTTCATATTTTTCTTTCAATTCTTGTAATTCCTTTTCCTGTTTATCTTTCAGTTGCTCTAGAGACAATTGATAATTTTGTTCCATTTTGGACAAAGTTTC
>JANQSX010000087.1 GCA_028279085.1 Bdellovibrionales bacterium | reverse complement strand
GCAGTTGCAATAGCAGGGGGGTGGTGGGGTACAAGCAGCACATGCAGCTGCACAAGCTGAGAGGGCAGCTTGTGCCGTAGCGAGGGCAGCTTGTGCTTGAGCAAGTACTTGCTGCGCTTGAGTTAAACTGCTTTCCATATTACTACGAGCGTTTTCCATCTCTGTTATATCGTCTTTTAATTCCTGAAGAGTTTCTTTTATAGCCTCTACTCCATTTTTTGTATCTTCCTCTTTCTTGTTCATTCTATCAAACCCTCCAGCGGCAGCAATTCCTCCCCCATGTCCACCATATCCTCCATGTCCATTCATGGTGATGCTGTGACCCCCCATAGCTATTCTTATAGCGGGAGCTTTGCAGGAACTGTCGGTGTATAAAATGCATTGCCTGTCAGGATTGCACTTTAGGTCTAAATTATTTTCCGCCTGGTTCCAGGATTTCCAATATCTTTCACATAAAGCCGCTTGTGAATAAACTCCGTAACAATTTTTGATTTTATTGTTTTTATCTATATTGACATACAATGGAATAGATAGGTTTAGTCGCTCATAGTTAAAGGGCACTGAAGAAGCTTCAGTGTTGGGAAGCCATACCTGCAGGTTCGTCTTATATGTGTCAACGCTTTCACTGGAGTGAGTTAACCATTTATTCGTTGTAAAGCCTTTGTTTATTAATGTAAATCTGCTGTTGCTTATGTCTTGTGTATTCCCTATAAACTTTTTTTCCTCAAATACGGATGTGTCTATAAGGACATTTGATTTCGGCTGAGAGGGATCAAATATCTGATTTTGAAGTGCTGAGGTGCACACATCAGGACGGCTCATTATGGAGCGGAGAGATAGAGTAAGTAGATGATATTGAGTGAATTTATTTTTGGTTATTTGATTTTCATATGTGGATTTTGTCACTGTATATAAGGACAATCCTATAACACCGGTGAACGCTACAGATGCAGCCAATAGTAACACTACTGAGCCTTTATTGTTTTTCTTCTTTTTCTTATTATTTTTAATTTTTGCTTTCATTTAATTTATCTCTCATTCTTTATAAACCCTATTAGGGGACATCACATTTCACACATAAATATACCTTCGCTTCAGAAACATAGGTGTTTGTGCAACCTAACCCGCAGCTGAGAGATCCCATTTTTGTGATATTTCCTGTGAAAATTGTTTTAGTTCCAGAAGGACAATCTCCTAGCGATCCTCCTAAATCAGTATGATAGAAATTAAAATATTGTTTTTTGCCGCTTAAGGTAATGTGGGGAAGTATCAGTTGTTCACAAGGAGACTGTGGACTATGTGCAGGATTCCACCCTTTGTTAGATGTGCAATTAATATGTTGGGTGACCAGAAAACAATGCTTTTTCGGCATACATGTATCCGTCAAAGGATTGTATTCAGACCCCATTGTTTCGCACATATCTACCCCTGTGGGACCGAGACTTCCTGCCAAACAATCTTTAACAATGTTTGTTCCATCTTCTATGATAAAAGGGATTTCTATGCTGTAGTGATTTAAAGATGCATTACTGCTTCCTTCCCGTATGACTTCCATTTCAAGGACAATCCTTGCGACCGCTACCTTTAAAACCTGGCCTTCTCTTTTATATTCTTTAGTGGGAATGGATGATTTATGTTCCCAGGTGAGTTTCTTCACCCTCCATTTGTCTTCAAATGTAGAACCGGCTTCAATGTCGGGTAAAGATACATTCCCCCAAGAGCTATATTGAGTGAGAGTTAGATCTTTCGGACTACCAAAAGGAAATGTTTTACCCTGTAATTCCGATTGACAGTTCTGATTTAAATAATACCCTATAGCTGAAGAAAATTCATTTGCCTCACTTGTACTTAAGGTGTTCTTTTGGAATCTGTGCATATCTACTGCTAATTTGGAAATGGCTAAAGCTGCCCCTCCTAGTAACGCGGACACTATCAATATTTCAACTATGCTAAAACCGGATCGTGTTCTAATTCCCATGTGTCGCGACCTCTGTTTTCAAAACAGCTGAAGTGTGTCCGGTATGAATTGTCAACGATGTGTTCAGAGTGCAGATTTGCTTCGATTCCCTCAAGTTAAGAGTATAAACTATGTACTCTGTAATTACAAAATTATTTGTCGGAACCGTTTTTTGTATTAAAATGCTGTTTAAAAAATGGACATTGTTTAAAAAGTTGTTGTCGCTGTTATTTAATCTAGGTTGTCATTTAGTCTAGTTCGTTATTCTGGACAGTTATTCTGGGGACCCCTACTTAAATCCTGGTTTTTTTATTTTAGTGTGTAAGGGATAAAAAATCTTCAAACTAAATCAGTATAATTTTAGCTTTCTTCTTTTTTTTCTTATAAAAAATTCCGAAAAAAAATACATGAAAGTAGATAATTTTTCCAATAAAAGACATAGCTGTATGGCTATGTTAATAATTGCTTCAGTCAGCGTGTTTTTTTTCAATTGCTCTGATTTGTATATATCCTCATCGAATTGTATTGGGAGTGAAGGGCATGAATGCAAGCAACAAGGTGATTCATCCTGGTTAGCTAAAAAGCCGGCGGATATTTTAGTGGTTATAGATAATTCTCCTAAGGGTGAAAAGTTAAATGCGCAAGTAGCTGCTAACCTCAGTCAATTTGTACAATGTATAGAGCCGGTTGATTGGCGGGTAGGAATAATATCCGGTGTTGCAAAGAAAAGGGGTGCTACTCATACATTAGGGCATTTAGTAAACCTGGAAATGAACGGAGAAGTATCAGTTGAAAAATTTATCAGTGCTAATACATTGAATTATCAAAAAGTATTGTTTGATACAGTGTCTATGCGTTCCGGTTGTGCTTTTCCCCCTCATTGTAATAATGGTTCGCATAAGCCCTTAAGTGCCGTGAAAGCTTTTATGGAAAGAGAAACTAATGGGAGCACCTCAGATGCTTTTTTAAGAGGCTATGCTCCTTTAGCGATTATTCTTGCTTCTTCTTCTGATGAAAACATGGGGGGATGGTTTTCATCTTCCGGTACTTCTTCCGGAATGGCACTGTCTTCTGTTTATGCACATTATAGTGAAAATAAATTTATGGCTTTAACTGTAACGAAACCGGGAGATAACGGTAATTGTTTACGCACATTTGGAGATAAAGCGTCTGATGGTGTGGGGTATGTAACAAAAGCGGGAGAGGTTTATGGACTGGTTACTTTAAACCCTGTGGTGATGTTTGGTTCCAGCTTGCTATCTGAGCTTTCCGAAGGCTTATTCACTAATAAGCCACCGGAGGAGTTGATAAAATTTGCGAAAAATTCAGGAGGATACGCCTTTAATATTTGTAAACCTACTTTTGGAAGAGCCATAGCTTATAGCATCTTAAAAAAAATGAATATCGCAGAACGTTTTCCTGAGAAGTGTAAAAAGATCAAAGGATCGGAATCACTGTAATTGGCTGATTTTGATAATTAAGTTTAAGATGTCATTCCTGTGAAGTTCGTCATTCCTGTGAAGTTCGTCATTCCTGTGAAGTTCGTCATTCCGGCGAAAGCCGGAATCCATAAGAAGTTTCAAGAATCCTCTGGATTCCGGATCAAGTCCGGAATGACGAACTTCCGCCGGAATAACAAAAAATAGATAAATATTTACTTGTATTTTGAAAAGAATGGGAACTTTTTTAAAAACTGAATAACAGGACTATTTGAAATGGAATATACCAACTCTTCTGTTTTAGAGTTTTTTTCTTTTAATTGTTCCAATTGATCCTGCAACTTTTTTGTTTCCGGAAATTGTGTAAAGTGATCAGAGACTTTTTTTAAAAAAACTTCTTCAGTATCAATGAGCATCTTATCTCTCCAGAGCAGCAAACGAACTAAATACAAACTTTGACTTCGGTCACCAGGGTCTGTGATTTTGGGTAGAATTTCTTCTACGGGTGAGGGGTTTTTAAGTTCTTTTCTAATGATTTCTTTTTGTGTCTGATCAAATTCCAGATTTTCGATATACTGTTCAATCATTTCCACTTCTTCCGGGGAGATATCTCCATCAGCATGAACAGCGGAAGCGACCAATCTCCACATACTGAAATGACTTTCTGTCATCTCTTTTTTGTTTTTCATATTTTTAAAGTTTAAATTTCCAAGTACATTTTTAAGTGTTTGTATTTCTTGTTGATCAATTTGCCCATCGGCTAGAGCTACTGAAGAAGCTTTATCCCATATACCAATCTGACTTTCCATAAGATTTTCAGTGTTTTTTTTATCCATTATTATTTCCTTTGATTAAATATTGTACAGAGAGAGTTTTTATTTTACTGTTATTCATTGTTTAAGTAAACTGCTTCGGTTGTGAATCTCTATTTTTTAAGTTTTCCTGTAATGAAACGGGACTTATTGGTGGGAAGAGAGTGTAAAAACCAGTGTTTTA
This sequence comes from Bdellovibrionales bacterium, assembly GCA_028279085.1. Taxonomy (GTDB): domain Bacteria; phylum Bdellovibrionota; class Bdellovibrionia; order Bdellovibrionales; family UBA1609; genus JANQSP01. The sequence goes on along the minus strand of JANQSX010000087.1, from coordinate 1,132 downwards.
TTTGAATGTTTGCATCTTGCTTTGAATTAAAAAAGATCATACTGTGCTAATCTGTTATTCTGGCGAAAGCCTGTCATTCCAGCGAAAGTCTGTCATTCCGGCGAAAGCCGGAATCCAGTGAAAGTTTTGTATAACAAGGATATATATAATGGATGATAAAGAAAAAAATAAACAAGAGAGTTCTTCTGAGTCAAAGGCGAAAACTTATAAACCTCCAAAGGGACAGAAGAAACAGTGGTCCGTAAAAGTAAATGGAAAGAGTATAAGCTGTTCTGTTATAGCGGATTGGTTATTAATTCGTAAAAAAGAAAAACCTATTGCGGATATTTTTTATACTTACTATTCCAATGACTCAGAAAAGAGTAACCGGCCTGTCACTTTTATTTTTAATGGAGGTCCTGGTGCTTCTTCCGCTTATCTTCATGTGGGGGCTGTGGGGCCAAGAACCGTGTCTTTTGGAAAAAAAGGGGAGTGTCTTCCCCCGCCGGCTCAATTAAAAGATAATGAGGACAGTTGGATTGGTTTTACCGATCTGGTGTTTGTGGATCCGGTGGGTACCGGCTTCAGTCGTTCTTTGGAAGAAGTGGATCTAAGCTCTCCTGGTGAAAAAGAAAAACCGGCTGGTAAATCAAAAGCTCCTAATAGTAAAGAATTTTACAAAATGAACAGGGATTTGGAATCTATCGGGGAATTTATCCAGCAATTTTTATCAAAATATCGACGTTGGTCTTCACCTATTTTCATTGCCGGAGAAAGCTACGGAGGTTTTCGTGTGGCCAAGCTTTCGCGAAAGTTACAGGAAGACTACGGTGTGGGTTTATGTGGTGTAATATTGATTTCTCCTTGTCTGGAACTTAACTCTCTTTCCTCTAGTGACTATGATATTTTGCACTGGGTGGAATCTTTTCCGACAATGGCCGCTTCAGCGGCATGGCATGAAAAATCTTCCTGTCTGGGAAACAAAAAACAAAGTCTGCAAATAGGTCAGGATATAAAAGCGGCTTTAAAGCCGGCGGAGGATTTTGCGGTTAATGAACTGAGTCGCTTTTTAATTCAAGGTGAAAGAATATCCGCTGAAAAAAGAAAAATGATTATTCAAAAAATTGTTGATTTTATAGCCGTGCCTTTTGAA
>JANQSX010000083.1 GCA_028279085.1 Bdellovibrionales bacterium | reverse complement strand
TTTTAGAAAAAAAGGTTGTAGTATATTCCAAAGTGTTTCATCCGACATTCGCTTTAAATGTTTACTGTTAATCCAATTCAGTTTTTTTTGATCAAAAATACCGGAAGAAGGATTTAAACCCTCTAAAGAAAAGCTGCTTATCAATTCAGGTAGGGAAAAAACTTCCTGTTCCGTCTTGGGGTTCCACCCCATTAAAGCCAAAAAGTTTAAAAGAGCACCAGGCAAGTACTCCTGCTTTCTGTATTCACTACAACTTACAGCTCCATGTCTTTTACTGAGCTTTTTACGATCTTCACCTAAAATGATAGATAAGTGTCCGTAAAGGGGAAGAGGCCAACTGAAAGCCTCGAAAACCATCATCTGCCGAAGAGTGTTAGCCAAATGTTCCTCCGAACGAAAAGCATGAGAGATTTTCATAGAGTAATCATCCACAGCACAGGAAAAGTTATACACCGGCAGACCGGATGACCTAAGCAATACAAAATCCCCGACCATATCGGAGGGAAAAGTTACTTCCCCTCGCACCAGGTCTTTTAAAATATAATTTTTTTTCGTCTCGGGAACTTTAAAGCGCACTACGGCGGATTCTCCTTTACGAATTTTTTCTTTGGCTTCATCAGGATTAATATTCCGATACGGACTGTTTACACGCAAAGGTTCTTTTCTTTCCATAGCTTTCTGTTTCATTTGATCAATTTCTTCATCTGTCAAAAAACAATAATAAGCTTTACCGGACCCAATAAGCTGCTGAGCGTACTTTTGATAAAGTGACACTCTTTGACTTTGACGATACGGACCATAAGAGCCTTGATTTTCCAGTGTTTCCGGATGCGGACCTTCATCCCAATGCAAGCCTAACCACTGTAAATCCTGAAGCTGTTGTTTAAGGTAGGTATCATCCCCTCTTTCCAGGTCTGTATCTTCCACACGAAGAATGAAAACACCTTTTTGATTTTTAGCAAAAAGATAATTAATGAGTGCTGTACGCACACCACCTAAATGAAGCCAACCTGTAGGGCTGGGAGCAAAACGAACACGAACAGACATAATAAAATAAAAAACAAAAGAAAACTATCCGTCAATAAATTCCAAAATTCTAAATGAATTACTGTTTAAGATTGGCTAATGTACCGGAAAAATCAAAGACCTTCTGCAATTCAGTGGTCGTCATAACCATAGATATTTCATCAAAGATCATTTTACATACGGTGACCATGAGTTGCCTTTCATAGAAACTCAAACCCTTTTTTTCCTCTATATTCAACAACTCCCTAAATACTTGTGCTGTCTTAATGATATTACCGGTTTTAATAATTTTCATATATTCCTGATAGCGCTTGCTCCAGTTTTTACCTGCCTCAACAAGAGAATAATCTCTATTCCTATCTTGTAAAATTTCTAAAACGGTTTCTGCTGTTTGACGGGTAATAATGGAACGCAAGCCTACCGCTTTCATTCGGTTTTCCGGCACCATAATTTTCATATCCGAGCTAGCAAGTAGAATAGAATAAAACTTTTGTCTGGCTCCTGAAATTTCTTTTGTCTCTATAGATGTAATCCGTCCCAAGCCATGACCCGGATAAACAGCTCTATCCCCTACTTTAAACTGCATGAAAAACTCCCTCCTATAAAAAAAACTAATACCCAACCTGTTAATTTGCTTATAACAAAAAAATCCATTTTAATCAAGCTTTGCTTAATAGCAACATCTCTTTATGAGAATACACATTTTTTGATTTATAAAAATATCTCTTTTTATTTTAGTGGGTTATATTCATTTTTTCAAAATTTCTCAATTGTAAAAACTACATCTTTTTCAGTTATTAACAGGAATAAAGGTGTGCTTTGAGAAAATAGAACACCTAATAATCTAAATTTATCTCCGCGAAAATAATTACTGAAATTTCCCATTTGTGAACAGTTACATAGAGAAATGTTATAGGAATTTTTCTTCACAAAAAACAATGGGGGTCGCGACATTTGAAAAGGTGTAATATCCACATTGAAAAGAACAATCCTAAAAAATATGTAAAAAGTCCACGATCACAATTT
>JANQSX010000079.1 GCA_028279085.1 Bdellovibrionales bacterium | reverse complement strand
TACGAATAGTTCAAGGCTTGGCGGCTAGTCCGGGAGGAGTATCCGGAAAAATTATCTTTTCTTCTGAAGAAGCATTTCAATGTCACTCTCGCGGGGAGAAGGTTATTCTGGTTCGCACGGAAACCTCACCGGAAGATATTAAAGGTATGATTGCCGCTGAAGGGATTTTAACTATTAGAGGAGGTATCACTTCTCATGCGGCGGTGGTGGCTCGGGGAATGGGAAAATGTTGTATAGTTGGTTGTGATGAAATCAGTCTGGATGAAAAAACAAACCAGCTTAAAGTAGGAAAATATACTTTGAAAAAAGGTGAAGTTATTTCTTTAGATGGAGCTACAGGAGAAGTATTTATGGGAGAAGTGCCTACTTTAGAACCTCAGTTAGATGAAAGCTTTCAAAGATTCATGTCTGTTGTGGATAAGTATTCTGATATGCATGTTAGGGCTAATGCCGATCATCCTAGAGAAGCGGAAATTGCCCGTCGATTTGGCGCTCAAGGTATAGGTTTATGTCGTACGGAACATATGTTTTTTGGAGATGAGCGTATTATATCTGTTCGTAAAATGATTCTGGCCGGTAAAGCCAGGGAAAGAGCGGAAGCCTTAGAGGAATTATTACCTATGCAAAGAGGTGATTTTAGTGCTTTGTTTGCCGCTATGAAAGGTCTGCCGGTAACTATTCGTCTGTTGGATCCGCCATTGCATGAATTTCTTCCTCAGAAGGATAGTGAGATAGAAGAATTAGCGGAGAAAATGGAGGAAAAAGCGGAAACTATAAAAGAAAGAGTGGAAACTCTTAAAGAGACCAACCCCATGCTGGGACACAGAGGATGTCGGTTAGCTATTTCTTTTCCGGAAATCTATCAAATGCAGGTTAGGGCTATTGCCGAGGCTGTTTGTGAAAGAATGGAACAAGGAGAATCTCCTGTGCCGGAGATCATGATTCCTTTAGTGATGATGGAGTCGGAACTAAAATTTATAAAAGAGCTTGTGGAATTGGAAATAAAGAAGGTGCAGGAAAAAAAAGATAAAAAATTTAAATATCTAATAGGTACTATGATTGAGCTTCCAAGAGCGGCGTTAGTGGCCGATGAGTTAGCCGTCCATGCGGACTTTTTTAGTTTTGGAACTAATGATTTGACTCAAACCACTTTTGGTATTTCCAGAGATGACTGTGGAAAATTTCTTCCGTCTTATATGAGTGAGGACTTAATGTTAGAGGACCCTTTTGCATCTGTAGATCAGAAAGGAGTGGGTTTTTTAATTCGTAGAGCGGTGGATTTAGGCCGTGAACAAAAACCTAATCTCAAATTGGGTATTTGCGGTGAACATGGAGCGGAACAAAAAAGTATCTATTTTTTTAATCATTTGGGTTTAAATTATGTGAGTTGCTCTGCTTATCGTGTGCCGGTGGCACGTTTGATTGCCGCTCGTTCAGCTATAGAAAAAGAGTAATTATTAAAAAATCAATCTTAATATCCTTTATATAGACTTAATAGAGGTTGGATGTGTATTTTAAAAACAATCTTTCAGTTTAAGTAAAAAGATTGACTGTTTTTTTTTATCCTGATACTGATTTTTATAATTTAAGCTATTAAAATTTTGAAACTTATAATAGTTGTATGTAAAGTGATAGGAGATCAAAGTTGAAAGATAATTATTTTCAAAATGGACCAGTGTATTCTTTATTTACAAGTGAATCTGTCTCTGAGGGACATCCTGATAAGGTGGCTGATCAAATCAGTGATGCTTTATTAGATGCTTTTTTAAAAGGAGATACTGACAGTCGTGTGGCTTGTGAGGTGATGCTTACAACCGGTTTGGTTTTAGTGGCCGGGGAAGTGACTTCTAATAGTCATGTGGATGTGCAAAAAGAGGTTCGTGAAGTTATACGTAAAATTGGCTATGATCATGGTGATAAAGGTTTTAATTATAAATCTTGTGCTGTATTAACTGCTAGTGATAAAAAGCAAAGTCTGGATATTGCTCGAGGAGTGGGTAAAGGGAAATCTCAGGGAGCGGGAGATCAGGGATTAGTATTTGGTTATGCTGTGGATGAAACAAAAGAGTATATGCCTTTGAGTATTTCTCTTTCTCACCAATTGATGAAAAAACTAGCTGAATTGAGGAAAACAGGTGAAAGGCATATATGGCCGGATAGTAAGAGTCAAGTGACAGTGGAATATGAGAAGAGTAAAGTAGTGCATATTCCTTCAGTAGTGCTTTCCACCCAGCATGCTCCTGATATTAAGTTAGAGGATTTGAAAGAGTTCATCATTGAAGAATTAATTAAAAAAGTAATCCCGCAAAAATTTTTACAAAAAAAACATAAGTTTTATATTAATCCTACCGGGCGGTTTGTTATAGGAGGGCCTTCAGGAGACTGTGGTCTTACCGGTAGGAAAGTGATTGTAGATACTTATGGAGGACATGGAGCTCATGGAGGGGGAGCTTTTTCCGGAAAAGACCCTTCGAAAGTGGATCGCTCCGGTGCGTATGCCGCCCGACATATCGCTAAAAATATTGTAGCAGCTGGGTTAGCACGAAAATGCCTGGTGCAAATAGCTTATGCTATTGGAGTGGCTGAACCTGTGAGTTTTTCTATTCACACTTATGGTACTTCCACTGTATCAGAGGAAAAATTGATAAAAGTTATCAAAAAACTTTGGGATCTTCGACCGGCATCCATTATTGCTGATCTGGACTTACTGCAACCTATTTATTCTTGCACGGCGGTTTATGGGCATTTTGGCAGAGAAGAAAAAAGCTTTACCTGGGAAAAACTTGATAAAGTGGAGGCTCTCAAATCTGAATTGACTTAAGATAAACTAAAAAGAGGGTCAATAATAAGAGAATGAATAGAAAAGTAACTACTACTATTTATTTAACGGAAGAACAGCAAACTTTGCTTAAGGAGTTAAGTCAAAGATCTAAAGTTCCTGTGGCGGAATATATTCGTCAGGGTGTGAATTTGATTTTAAAAAAACATGCACGTCACTTGCCGGGTCAACTTTCCTTTATTTTAGATAAGAAAAATAAAAACCCGGATCGCAATAAAAAATGAATCAGGATCAAAACCGAATACGAAATTTTTCTATTATTGCTCATATAGATCATGGGAAATCTACTTTAGCGGATGGATTTTTAGAAATCACAAAAGCGGTGGATGAAAGACAAAAAAAAGCACAGTTTTTGGATCGTATGGATCTAGAACGGGAAAGAGGCATTACCATTAAGGCACAGACTGTGCGATTATCTTATAAAGCCGGAGATGGTCAGCTTTATCAATTGAATCTAATAGATACTCCCGGTCATGTTGATTTTTCTTATGAAGTGTCTCGTTCTCTTTCCGCCTGCGAAGGAGTACTATTAGTAGTGGATGCTTCTCAGGGAGTAGAGGCGCAAACAATGGCTCATGCTTCTTTAGCTGTAGCTAAAGACCTGGTAATTATTCCTGTTTTAAATAAGATAGACTTGGCTTCCGCCCGACCGGAGGAAGTATCCAAACAATTGGAAGAATTAGTGGGTATAAAACCGGAGGATGTTATATATGCCAGTGCTCGGAATAAAATAGGCATTAAAAATATTTTAGAGAGGATAGTTTCTGATATTCCTTCCCCTGGTGGAAAAACCGCAAAACCGCTAAAAGCTTTGGTATTTGACTCCTGGTTTGATAGTTATCAAGGGGTAGTGACTTTATGT
>JANQSX010000067.1 GCA_028279085.1 Bdellovibrionales bacterium | reverse complement strand
ACATAACAATATAATATTAATATTTGCAAACTTTAAAAAAAGTAATTATCTTAATATCACTTTAGGTTTTTGTTATTTTTTTTATAAGAGTTTGTTATGAATAATAATAAAACAAAAAACAATGTTCCAGGCCCTTATTATGTCGATCAAGAATGTATCGCTTGTGATGCTTGTGTCCTGGTAGCGGAAAAACACTTTAAGATAGATGAAGAAGAAGCTTTGGCTTATGTGTGCCGGCAACCTCAAAATTCAGAAGAAACAGACCTTTGTCAGGAAGCTATGGAAGCCTGTCCGGTGGAGGCTATTCATAATGACGGCCCTCTTCCGGTTGACAAACAAAAAAAATCATCTTTTCCCTAAGCACTGTATAAAAAATACACTCCTATTATGAAGAAATGTTAAAATAAAAAAGTAAACAGAAAATATAGTTTTAAAATAGGGAGTCCTGAAAAAATGTCAAATCTTATCCATGTATTTAGCAGGCATCCTAATTGGCCGGAAGTAAAAGAGATTATTTTAATCTTAAATAAGTTTGGTGCTAAAGCTTATTTGGCTGGAGGGTGTGTGAGAGATGCCTTACTGGATCGGCAACCAAAAGATTTTGATATTGCCACTTCCGCTATGCCAGAGGAAATACTTCAGTTGTTTCCTAACAGCACTGAGCGGGGAAAAGCTTTTGGAGTTGTAGCTGTATCTTGTTCAAACGGACCGGTAGAAGTAGCTACTTTTAGAAAAGATGGGCCTTATACAGATGGTCGTCATCCGGAATCTGTAGAGTTTTTATCTGATAAGGAAGACGCTCTAAGGAGGGATTTTACAGTCAATGCTCTTTTTTATAATTTAAAAGAAGAGAAGATCATTGATTATGTTAATGGGGTTAAAGATTTAAAAAATCAAATAATCTGTACTGTCGGGAAGCCTGAAAAACGATTTAAAGAAGATCATCTAAGAATTTTGCGAGCTGTTCGGTTTAGCATTCAATTAGGATTTAAATTAGATGTTTTAACGGAAAAAACTTTATTTGAAATGAAAGACACTCTTCAAAAAATTTCTAAAGAGCGGGTTTATGAAGAGTGCTTGAAAATATTAAAAACAGGAGATTTTACAGGAGGACTTTCCGCTTTTAAAAAACTAAATTTATTCAAATATTTTTTAGGAATGCAAGAGGATATCAATTGGGATTTTTGTTTGAACTTTTGGAGAGAATCTTTCCCTATTTCATTATTACAGAATAGGACTTTTCTTTGGATGATGGCATTTTATCCTCTTTTAATTCAAAAAGAGAAAGATATTTTAAATAAGGAGGGAAAATGGAACCCTGATTTAAGTCGTCGATTTAAAACATGGAAAATTCCTCTGACCATAATTAAACAAATGAACAATATCTTTTATTCCTCTTGTTGCCTTATGGGAATAAGGGAAGCTTCTTTGGGAAAGAAATTAAGAATGCTTGATTCTGAGTTTTTGGGAAGTATTTCCTTTTTATCCAGAAATTACTTAAAGAATAAAGGGTTAAACACTAATATTATTGATAAAATTGAAAAAGAATTTACAGCTAGAGCAACTAATGGTCGGCTTCCCGGGCCTTTAGTAAATGGGGATGATCTGAAAGCATTGGGAATTCCGGAAGATAAAAATATGGCTTGTATATTGGAAAAACTTTACGATCTTCAATTAGAAAAACAAACAAAAGAAAAAGAAACTTTACTAAAACATTTACACTAAGATTTTTTTAAAACTTTATATAAAGTTCAAAGAGTATCCATATAGTCACTAGCTTCTAAGGCAAATATGAATATGCAATTAATGTGATCGGGTTCCAGCATACTTATATCTGCATTGCGCTCCAACATTCTAACAGTTCTTAAAAAACTGTTAAATCTTTTAAAATTACAATCTTTTGTTGTAACGGAAGATGAACCATTTCTGCTGAAGTGGCTGGAAGCTATTTGCATATTGCGATAAGGAACAATGCTGTCATTTCTGGCATGAAATAAAAATACAGGAGCGGAGGGAGACCATTTATAAACACTGTTTTCCTCTAAATTTTTTTGAATAGAGGGATTATTCCCTCTTTGTATATCTTCAATGAATTGAGATTGAAACAATAGGCTAGCCTTCTTAGGGAGATTATACGCCGGTTCCGTTATATCTTCGTAATCAAAAGCTGATTCAATTATTTCTTCATAAGAATCTCTTTTTAACATAGTGCTTAGATCCCAATTGTAGATGTAAGAGTAAGATTGTGTAAATAAGAGTGTGGTGATTTGATTGATGTCATCCTGATCAAATAATTCTTTTATAGTCTCTAATACATCATACGGTCCGCCACCGGCAGCAAGAGCTTTTAAAGAAAAATCATTTCTATTACTGTTTTGAAATCCTTGGGCAAAAGCCATAGCTCCATGAGCCCCTTGGGAATATCCCATAACAAAGACATCTTTTTTAAAGGAAACACCAATATCTTTCAGGGCCTCCGTTACAGAAAAAAACATATCCAGTGAAACTTGAGTGACTGATTTTTTATATAAATAGGGATGGCGAATATCATCTGAAGAACCATATCCTGTGTAATCAGGAGCCAGTACAATGTATCCCTGTAGAGCTAACATAATCATTGTAGCTCGGTCATCTGTAACGGGATCCATTGCTAACATATTACCAGGTATTAGACTGGGAGCGGACTCTTTGGTTAATAGAGATGCGCGGTGATATATAAGTAACGGTAAAGGTTGGGATGATGGAGGGACCAATAGAAGACCGGAAGCTGTTATACTTCCTCCATCGTAAGGATGAGTAGTATTGTATTCCACATTGTATCCGGTTACTGTTTTTGTCTTAAACTTAAATAATCGATTGAGACCTGTATTATCGGAGATCATTACAGATGCTAAAGTCAGTCCTGTTTGAGCTTCTTCATCCATATTGGAGAGTAAAAAAGGGGAGTTGAAAAAAGAAGAAATAAATTCATCTGTTTTATAGCTTCCTATTTGATCTAAATCAGCCGGTTCGTAATCACGTTCAATACCTATTTCATTTGGATAATAACTACATCCCATTAAAAGAAAACAGATTAGAATGAATTTGTTGATTTGATAGATATTATTTTTAATGTTCATTACTTACTTTCTGTTAATTTTTAATGGTCTTGTATTAAAAATATTTACTATTAATTTTAATAAAAACTATATATTAAAGTGGAGTTTAAGTTAAACCGGTTATAAAAACCAGGTATTCTGTCTATATAAATTAGGTCCAGACTTGAGCTTCGTCCCTTCGGACTTGATTTTGTCCTTCCGGCGCAGGCTCGTCCTTCCGGCGCAGGCCGGAATCCAGAAGATAATTTGTCGCTCCTCTAAAAAGTCTGAGTGACTTTTTAGGTTTAACAATGTAAATTTTTATTATGAAATTGTTGTTATTTTGGATTCTCTGGATTTCAGCCTGTGCTGGAATGAAATTTCAAGGAAAAATTTTACAGCAGTACTCTTCTACAAGTGAACCTTTTAGTGTGGAGATTGTGGCGGAAGATTTAGGTATTGTTTGGGGAATGGTTTTTATTAATAATGAAGAGTTATTATTTACGGAAAGAGAAGGTTTTATAAAAATATTAAATATTAAAACCGGAGCTATTGCTCCTGTTTCAGGAGCACCTAAAGTATATGCAAAAGGGCAAGGGGGACTATTGGATATCACCCTTCATCCTAATTTTTCAAAAAATAAAAAAATATACCTTTCTTATTCAAAAATAAACGGCAGGAAGCAAACAACGGCTGTGGCTACAGGCATTTTAAAGCGAGAAAAATTACAATCTAATGAAGATGCAAAATCAGTTAAAACTGTTGAGCAAATTAGTATAACTTCTTTAAAAGATATTTTTTTAGCTCAACCCGCTATCTCTGCATCTCGACATTTTGGTTCTCGTTTAGTCTTTGATAGAAGGGGGTTTTTATATGTAACCATAGGAGATCGTACAGAAAGAGATTTGGCTCAAAAACTAGATAATCATTTTGGAAAAGTTTTGCGATTAAATGATCGTGGAAAAGCGCCAAAGGATAACCCTTTTGTATCTGTTGAAAATGCTTTACCAGAAATATGGAGCTTTGGACATCGTAATCCTCAAGGGCTTTTTATTCATCCTGTAACAGGGGAGCTTTGGGAACAAGAGCATGGTCCTAGAGGGGGGGATGAAATTAATTTAATAAAAAAAGGAAAAAATTATGGGTGGCCGGTTATTACTCATGGACGGGAATACTGGGGGCCCGAAATAGGGGAGGGAAATCAAAAAGAAGGTATGGAACAACCTATTAAATATTATGTTCCTTCTATAGCTCCTTCCGGTTTGCTCATTTACTCCGGTAAAAAGTTTAAAAAATGGAAAGGTCATTTTTTTTCAGGAGCTTTAGTATTAAGGCATTTGAATCGTCTTGAGATAGTAAATAAAAAGGCAATTAAAGAAGAGCGGCTCTTATCTGACTTAGAGTCTAGAGTTCGTCATGTTATTGAAGGCCCAAAGGGTTTTATTTATGTTTCCGTGGATCAGGGAAAGATTCTAAAATTAAAACCGGCTTTCGCCGAGGTGATAAAGAAAGAAAAGTGAGTTTATGAATTTTGCAACACCTGAGAATACACTAAAACCCACAAGAAATAGCTTTTTATCTAAACTATTAAAAACTCCTCGGTTTTATTCTTTACCTGTTTTATCTGCTGTTTTAATGGGAACTAGTTATATTCCCTTTTATCCCTGGGCTTTGTTTTTTTGCTATGTGCCACTATGGCTTTTTGCTTTAAAGCAAGAACGCTTAAAGCCTCTTTTAGTAGGAGCCTGGATATGTCAGTTTATCGGTATTCTTATCGGCTTTAATTGGGTGGCCTTTACTATTAGAGAATTTGGTTTTTTTCCTTGGCCTATAGCTATAATGGGACTTTTAGCTTTTGCCAGCTTTGCCAACCTTCATATTCCTATCGCTTTATTTTTTTGGTTTGTCTCTAAAAAATACTTGCTTAAAAAAATAAGAAGCACTTTTATTTCTCACTTATTTATTTTGCTCCTATTACCTCTTTATTCTGCCATTTGTATGGAATATTATCCTATGATTTTTGATTGGCATTTTGGTTACACCTGGTTTTATGCAAAATGGCCGGCCTTTCAAACGGCTGAAATATGGGGATTTCAATTTTTAAATACTCTTACTTTATTTTTCAACCTTGTTTTTCTTATTTTGTTTATAAGTTTCTTAAACTACTTTAACAAGCGAACTTCATTTTTTAAAAAATATTTTCTTTTTCAAAAATTATCTTATTTATCCTGCAAAAGTGCTTCATGGGTTTTTGTGATATGGGCCCTGTTTTTTATAGGGCTTAATTT
>JANQSX010000065.1 GCA_028279085.1 Bdellovibrionales bacterium | reverse complement strand
CGTGATTTATTTACTCAATGAACATAGAGAGCACTTGGTATTTATGTTATGGGGTAGTTATGCTCAAAGAAAAGGAGCTTTTATTGATACAAAAAAGCATCTTGTGTTGAAAGCCCCCCACCCTTCCCCGTTTTCCGCTGATCGAGGCTTTTTTGGTTGTGCTCATTTTTCAAAAACTAATTCTTACTTAAAAGCTCATGGAAAAGAAGGGATTGACTGGAGTATTCCTGATGAGCCGGTTTAATTTATTTCTTTTATTTTTTATATGTGGTTCTTTTTCTTCATTTGGAGAAAGTAAAAGACTCATTTATTGCTCTGAAGGGAGTCCTAGCTTTTTTAATCCTCAATTAGCTTCTGATGGTCCTTCTTTTGATGTGAGTACGGAAATTTATGATCGTTTGGTAGAGTTTGATAAGAAAAACCCCGGTAGCATTAAACCTGGTCTTGCTCAATCATGGTCTGTGTCTAAAGATAGATTGAGTTATACCTTTAAATTAAGAAAAAATGTTTCTTTTCATCAAACTCCTTATTTTAAGCCTTCCCGCTTTTTCAATGCGGATGATGTGCTCTTTTCTTTTAATCGACAAATGAAAAAGAAACACCCTTATCATTTAGTGAATGGAGGGGCTTATCCTTATTTTAATTCTTTAGCTATGGGATCTTTAATCAAAGATATTATTAAAGAAGATATTCATACAGTAAAGTTTATCTTAAATAGAACGGATGCCACTTTTTTAATCAATTTAGCAATGGAATTTTCCAGTATTTTGTCAAAAGAGTATGCGGATTATCTTTTAGAAATAAAAAAACCGGAGTCTTTGGATTTTCGTCCTATTGGAACAGGTCCTTTTATATTTAAACAGTACATTAAAGATAGTGTGGTTCGTTTGGAAAGCCATTTAAATTATTTTCATGATCCCAGTCGCCTTAAAGGAATAGTTGCTGCTATTGTGCCGGATACTAGTGTTCGTTTTCAAAAATTAAAAGCGGGAGAATGTCATATTATATCTCAACCATCACCCTTGAATTTGCCGGCGATGAAGAAACATTCTAATATTAAACTGGTAGGGGGAAAAAGATATAATATTGCTTATTTAGCTATGAATGTAAAAAGGGGACCTTTTAAAAAACAGAAAGTGCGTCAGGCCGTTCACCATGCTCTCAATCGTTCTCTTTATATTCAAGCTATCTATCAAGGTTATGCTGAAGTGGCTAAAAACCCTTATCCCTCTAATTTGTGGTCTTATAATGAGCAAGTGAAAGATTATGAATATTCCGTTGAAAAAGCCCGTCGTCTTTTAAAAGAAGCTGGTTATGAAAAAGGTTTTAAGACCACTATGTGGACTTTACCTATCGCTCGTCCTTACAATCCCCATGGAAAAAAAATGGGAGAACTTATGCAAGCGGATTTAGCAAAGGTGGGTATCCAGGTGGAGCTTATTAGTTATGATTGGCCTACTTATATCAGTCAGTCAAATAAAGGGGAGCATGAGATGATTCAACTGGGATGGACTAGTGATAATGGAGACCCGGATAACTTTTTAAGAGTGCTTTTAAGTTGTGATTCCGTTTCTTCAGGAGTGAATGTCGCTCGTTGGTGTTATCCTCCGTTTGATCATGTTATTGCAAAAGCTCTTCAGGTAATAAGTCAGAAAACTCGCAGCCGGTTATATAAAAAAGCGCAAGTGATTTTTAAACAACAAGTACCTTGGGTGACCTTGGCTCATACTTATGATTATGCAGCTATGTTGAAGAAGGTACAGGGTTATATTCATACTCCTTTTGGTTCAAAATCTTTTTATACTGTTTATTTTAAAAAGAAGTGAGTTTGTGTTTTCATTTTTTTGTCGGCGACTTTTATCTGTTATTCCCACTTTGTTATTTTGCACTGTTTTGGTATTTTTTATTATTCGCTTGATTCCAGGCGATCCGGTGGATCATTTATTAGGAGAAAGAGGGGCCGATCCGGAGTTAAAACAGGAACTGATGACAAAATGGGGTTTTAACCGTCCTTATTATCAACAATATTTTATTTTTATTTCCCGAGCGATGATAGGGGACTTAGGACAATCCCTTACTTCCGGTCGTTCGGTTTTAGAAGAGTTTGTAAATCGTTTTCCCGCTACGATAGAACTTTCTTTTTTTGCTTTATTATTTTCGTTGTGTTTGGGTATTCCATTGGGTTTTTTAGCTGCTTTAAAGGTCAATTCCATTTGGGATTTTATTTGCTCCGGTTTTTCTTTAGTAGGTTATTCCATGTCGGTTTTTTGGTGGGGTTTAATTTTAATTCTTTTGTTCTCGGTTTATTTAGGACTCACTCCTGTTTCCGGACGAATAGATATTTTATATGAAGTAAAACCAATTACCGGTTTTATGTTAATAGATTCTTTGTTTACCAGTTTTTCTGCTTTTAAAAGTGCGTTAAAACATTTAATACTGCCTGTTTTAACTTTGGGCACGATTCCTTTAGCTTATATCATGCGTATGACTCGATTTAGTTTATTGGAAATTTTTAAAGAGGACTTTATTCGTACAGCTAAAGGAAAAGGGTTAGGATTTTATCGTGTTTATTTTGTTCATGCTTTTCGGAATGCTTTAATTTCTATTATTACAATAACCGGTTTGATGTTGGGTTCTTTATTAGCGGGAGCTGTTTTGACAGAAACAGTATTTTCCTGGCCAGGAATAGGGAGGTGGTTGGTACAAGCGGTATTAGCTAGAGATTATCCGGTTTTACAAGGAGGAATTTTAATCATCACTGTGGTGATAGTTGTTGTTAATTTACTAGTGGATTTACTTTACTCAAAAGCCGATCCCAGGGTTTTTAATTAAGATGAGCTTTCGGGAGAAATAGAGATTATGTTTTTTTTAAAACAATTT
>JANQSX010000098.1 GCA_028279085.1 Bdellovibrionales bacterium | reverse complement strand
AATGATTTCTAGAAATTATATAGATGGTTTTAGTCGGCAAGATAATCCACGCATACCATCCACTTGGTAGTATTTAATGCTTACATAAATTATCTTCGTTTTCTCTTTCGGATAAGGCTTTTTTGATAAATCTCTACATTTTTTTTATGTTCCTTATAAGTTTTGGAAAAAACATGACTGCCGTCGTTTCGACTCACAAAATATAAAAAATCAGAATGCTCCGGTTCAAACACGGCTTTTAAAGCTTTTTCCCCCGGATTGCTGATGGGGCCTTTCGGTAAAGAAGAAATGCGATAAGTGTTATAAGGGGTTTTTTGTAAAATGTCTTTTTTTCGGATGTTAAGAGGAACAAGCCCTCCCGCCTTTTTCATCATTCCGTATAAAATAGTGGGATCACTTTCCAGCCGCATTCTTTTTTTAAGACGATTGTAAAACACCGAAGCAATCAAAGCTCTTTCTTTTGCCAAACCGGTTTCTTTTTCCACAATGGATGCCAGGATAACCGCTTCATGTCGATTGAGCTGTATTTTTGAGTTTTTTATTTTCACTTGTTCATATACAGTAAAAAAAGACTTTACCATTTGCTTTGCCAGGTGTTTTGCATCGATTGGCTGAGGAAGATAATAAGTATCGGGAAATAAATAGCCTTCCAGGGAATTTCTTTTTTCTCCTAAAAGCTTTTCAATGAAATGGGAATCATGGCACACCGATAAAAAATCTTTGGCTTTTAAAAAATTTTGCTTTTCCAAATCACGGGCTATTTCATATATATTATATCCTTCCGGAAAAGTGATTTTATGAAGATGAATTTTTCCGCTGACTAAAATATTTAAAATATTTTGGTTGGAAATCCCCGGTTCAAAAGCATACTCTCCTGACTTAATTTTTGTCATCTCCCCCCGAAACCAGGCCAAAAATTTAAAATAAAAAACATTTTCTATTAATCCCGCAGTTTTCAAAAGTTCCGCCACCTGATGAAAAGACATTCCTTTTTTAACTTTTATAATTATAAGTTCTTTTTCTGATTTTGATGCTGATACTTTTTCATTTTTTGCATATTGATTTTTTAACTGATATTCAGGAAGCTTATGTTGGCTTTGAACTTCCACCGGGTAAGATGAACCGAAGTGTAATATAAAAAATAATAAAATAAAAATTTTCATACTTTTTTCTCCTGCCAGGCCACAGGGGTTACACAACTATGAATAGCCAACAAACCGGTGGGTCTGTCATTACCGGACTTTCCCAAACCTCCAAACGGAAGCTGGGAGCTGGCGCCGGCACTGCTTAAGTTCCAATGAAAAACTCCCACTTTGGCTCTTTGAAAAATTTTATTCACCCACTTTTCTTCTTTAGAAAAAACAGAAAGACAAAGTCCATATCCGCCTTGGTGTATCAACTCTAAAGCCTCTTCTGTTCGGGATACTTCATACACAATCAGAAAAGGAGCAAACAGTTCTTCGCTCTGATAAAAGGCTCGAGGGTTGTAAGTTTTCGGTTCCACTATAACAGGTTTCACATAATAACCCTTGAGTGGATTAAGTCTTCCGCCGGATAGATGAATAAATGCTTTTTCTTTTTCCGCCTCCTCTTTAGCTGTCAAAAATCTCTTTAAAGATTTTTTGTCAATAAGAGGTCCCATAAAAGGATTATCCTTCCAGTGTCCAATCTTTAGTTCTTTACTGAGCTGGATAAACTTTTTTAAAAAACGCTGTTTAATATTTTTATGTAAAATAAGACGGGAAGTGGATGAACATCTTTGACCGCAAGTTAAGTAAGCTCCTTTTAATATTTCCTGTAAAGCAATTTCTAAATCAGCATCTTTCCATACTAAAGCGCTGTTTTTACCTCCCATTTCCAGAGCTAATATCTTGTGTGGCTGATCTTCTATTTGTTTTTGTATTTTCTTTCCCACTGAGTAAGAGCCGGTAAAAAGCACTCCGTCAATGAGGGGTTCTTTTACCAAAGCTTGTGCTATATCCGCTTCCCCTTGCACAAGATTAAACACTCCTTTGGGAAAACCCGCTTCATGAAAACATTCCGCTAGTTTTTCCGCGCTGGCCGGGGTTTTTTCCGAAGGCTTGAAAATAACTGTGTTGCCTGTAGCTAAAGCAGGGATCAAATGTCCGTTTGGAAGATGCACGGGAAAATTAAAAGGGCCTAGAACGAGGAACACCCCTTTTGATCGATAAGCTATTTTTCCTCTGGCATGGGAGCTTGATTTAAAAAGAGCAGTGTCTTTTACCAAAGGTAAGGCTTCTTTTAAAGTGATCTCTATTTTTTTTGATAAAGCACGAGCCTCTTGCTCACTTTCCTTAAGCGGTTTTCCCGTTTCACGGGAAATAAGGCTAGCTATTTCTTCTTCTTTTTTCCTGTAAACAGCCGCTAACTTTATAAGGTAACTGTTGCGTTTTTTCTGACTGAGAGCGGACCAGGCAGGCCAAGCTTTGGCGGCGGAATGAACCGCTTTTTTTACATGATTCTTATGAGAGGAAAACTCAAACACCTGATCATCTAAATCAGCCGGACTTAAAATTTTAATAGTCTTTTTGCGTTTATTTCCACCGGTAAAAGAGCCTTCTATATAATCCCCTTTACTTTTTTGGCTTGGTTTTTTGTTTCTGGTGTTTTTCATATTTTTAGTCCATTGTTCTCTTTGTCATTCTGAACTGGATTCCGGCCTACGCCGGAATGACGAGGCTTCGCCGGAATAGTGAAAGCCATCAAAATGGCTTTCAGTTTACTGGATTCCGGATCAAGTCCGGAATGACAAATGTTTACCGGAATGACATTTTCAAGTCCAGAATGACATTTTCAAGTCTGGAATGACATTTTCAAGTCCAGAATAACAAATGTTTACCGGAATGACATAGTAAGGCTGAAATGACAACTTATAATTTTTACGAAAAAGGGGAGATGAAAATTTTTATGTTTCCCTCCAGTTCAAAAGAACAAAACTCTTCTTTTGAAACAAAAAGGCAGTCGCTTTGTAAAAAGCCTTCTAAAACCCCGCCGTAAAACCTGTTATTTTTCATTAAAGCCCAAAGCCATTTTGTTTTTTGATGAGTTGAATGGATATTAGAGTCTAACTTTTCTTCTTTTAAAAACACTTCCTTTGTTTTTTGAATAAGGGGAATATCGTTGATGTAAGCTTGTAGATAAGGTCCGCCATCGTAAGGGTCCACCTCTCCCACAAAAGAAAAGTTTTGTTTATATAAGAGTCCGGCCGCCCGACCGCTGTAAAAACCGGCTTTTCCCAAAGATTTTTGGATGGAATCCGGTAAAGTGG
>JANQSX010000044.1 GCA_028279085.1 Bdellovibrionales bacterium | reverse complement strand
CTATGGCCATAGTTACCTCATCTCTTATTCTAAGTTCCTCTTTCATTATTAAAAGAAAAGACAATAGAAAAAAAAGTACATTGAGACAATTTGTTGCTCTTAACCGACAGTTAGATCATTCTGCACGTCTAAAACGAGAAACTTGGCGTCTGGTTATCCACTTGGACGAAAACAAAAACTCCTGGTGGGTGGAAAAAAAAATACCCCATAAAAAAGTACCTAATTACACCGCTTCTACAGAAAATCAAACCCTTCCTCCCACTGGTTTCGTGATAGATACAAATTTTTTTGCAAAGCCTCAAAAATTACCTGGTGAGTTAAAGTTTGAGAGTGTAGAAGTTAGCGGGAAGAAAGAAAAAATGACAAGTGGAAAAGCTTATATTCATTATTTTCCGGAAGGACAATTTGACAATGCCCTCTTGAAAATCAAAAGAGGAAACATTTATTGGTCTTTGTTTATTGATCGTTTGAGTGGGGACCTTACTGTTTTTACCGGAAATAAAAACTTAAAAGATTTTAAACAATAGATTTTATTTGTTACTTTTAATTCTTTGAAAAACTATAATAAAGTTTTTTAACATGTAATTGTATCAAGCGGAATGAGTAGGAACAAATAGTGTATGAAAAAAATAAACGGTTTTACCTTGATTGAAGTTTTAGTCGCCTTAGTGATTCTTTCCGGCTCCATGATTATTATTTCCAATATATGGTCAGGTAATAAAAAAAGAGTCGGAAAAATCATTGATTACCATAAAGTCGTACAACTCATGGAACAAAAAATATCTGAATTGGAATTTGAGTGGCAAAGAAAAAATTTTAACTCTATACCTAGAGAGGAAAAAGGGGTTTTTGAGGAAGAAAAATATTTTTCATGGAGTGTTAAGACACGAGCACTGGTTTTACCAAATCCTCAAACCTTAATGAACTTAGTCGAACAAAATCAAGAAATAGTGACTCAAGTTTCTGAGATAACCACTCAATTTTTATCCGAAGCCGTGTTGGAGGCAAAACTCACCATTCACTACAAAAGAGGTGATTTGAAAAGCGCTTACTCATTAACAACTTATATCATAGATCATAATAAGGAAATTCAAATTGCCATTCCTTCCGGGGGACCTTAAATTTTTAACTGAGGTAGAATTGAATGTTATTTCGGCAACCATTTATTGATTCCCGCCTACTAGGGAATAACGAAAAGGGATTCACTTTATTGGAAGTGTTAATCGCCTTAACTCTTTTCACGCTGATCAGTATATCTCTTATGCAAATGACAGATACGTCCACTCTGTATAGAAAAAAAATCACAAGAAATATAAAAGATATAAAAGCAAGCAGAAAAGCTTTGCAAATTATCAGAAAAGACATTCGTAATACCTTTTACAAAAGGGATATGAATGTTCTAATCTATAATGAACTTAAAGGTATCAATTCACAAGATGATGCACAGAAAAAAAAGTTAAATAATAAAGAAGCGGAAGTGAACTCTCAACTGGCTAACTGGTTTGAGTCAGAAATATATCCTTACATACCACGTGTACATTTTCCTACAGGAATAATGGGGAAAAAGGATACTCTTCATATAACTTCCCGTTCTTATATAAGACATCAGGAAAATGAAAAAACCAGTGATCAAAGTATCATTATTTATTACCTTAAACCCTGTAAAAGCAGAGAAGATAATAAAAAACAAAGCACCTGTTTATGGAGAAAATTTTCTTCCCATATAGAACAAGATCTGGAAAACATCTCACATTCTAATTACAAAGAATTCGTTTTGCTGGAAAAAGTAAAAACATTTGAATTATCTTACTACGATTTCCCTGGTAATGATTGGCTACAGGAATGGAGAACCAGTCCTAATAAAAGAAACACTTTACCTTATGCTATTCACATAAAAATGGCGTTTGAAAATAGAAAAAACCAAATTGTAAAACAAGAACTACATCTACCCTTACATCAACAATTTTTGCTACCTATGCAATAGAAGAAATGAGTAAAATGGTAAAAAATAAATCCCCTTTTTTCCTAATTAAAAACTTATTGCTATTTTCCAATAAACGGCAGAAGGGAATGGCTCTTATTATGGTGTTATCCACTATCGTTTTTATTATTCTGATAATACAAGGAACCGTTTTTGATACACAGGTAGAATATCGCTCAGCTATATCCGAATTAAACTCCCTCAGAGCATATTATGCCGCTAAATCCGGAATGGAAGTTAACATTCTAAGAGTAAAAACCTATACAAAAATAACTGATACTTACAGTTCTCATATAAAGCCTTTCCAAGCCGCTGTTGATCTGATATGGCAGTTTCCTTTTCAATGGCCTCCCCCTATTCCTTCAGAAACAAATTCCAGGAACAAGGGAGACTTAGCTAAAATAAAAGAAAACTCTTTTATGCAGGCTAGTTTTATCACCACTATTAAACCGGAAAACAGCCGGATTGACATAAATGATCTTGCATCACCCATACCTTCTCTTAGAAAATGGACTTTTGAAGTTCTCTATCGTTTAATGTATCACTTGCGATTACAGAATCAAAAACTAGCAGAGGAAATCCAAGAAGCGGAGATCACGGAAATTTTACATAACATAAAAAACTATGTGGACCCGGATACTCAATTAGAGCGGTCTCAGTTAAGTGAGCCAAATTCAAATGCCAATCGTTCTCTGGTTAGTTTGGAGGAATTACACGAAGTAGAGGGCATATCAGATTATCTATATGCGGTTATTGCACCTTTTATTACTATCTATGGGGAAAAAGGACTTAATATAAATACAGCTCCTGTACAACTCATACAAGCTTTACATAATGAACTACCCATAGAGCTAGCAGAGGAAATAGTTGCACTTCAATCTAATACCGCCAACCCGATTATTTTTACAGAGGATAGTTTCCGCCAGTTTTTACATGAAAAAGGATTTTATGATTTGGCAAAATATTTATTGCCACCAAAAAAGAAATCACAAACAACAAGCACTGCATCACAAACAGAAAACCCTGAACAAGAATCCACATCTTATATTTATTTTGATGCTCCACATAATTTTAGAATGCAAAGCATTGGTATAGCCGGTAAAAGTAAAAAAACTCTTACAGCAACTTACTTTAACACTGCATATTCCTTAACACGCACTAGAACCCTAATGGAAAAGGAAAAAGAATTGAAAAAAAAACAGATTGCAAATCAAGTATATCAAAGGCAAGTACGCACAACTCCAAAATCTAAGGATAACACAAAAGATAAGCAGCAATCTCAAACTGTTAAACAAACACATCTATCAACCATAATTTACTGGAAAGAAAGTTTCTGACAGGATAAGCTAATAAAGAGTTTTTGTGTACATGGAGGTTTAGCTTGATTTTTGTTGGTGTGGATATTGGCTCCTGTGCTGTCAAAGCGGTAGCTATAAAAAGAACTGGTAAAACATTTAACATTATTCAAACTCATTTTTTTCCTATTAAGGCAGATGAAAATGAAGAGCAAAAAAGACTTTTAAAATTAAGTTATTTAAAAACATTATCTGATTTGTACCCCAGCCGGGAAGCGAGATATATTTTTTGTCTTCCACAAAAAGAAGTCAGTACAGAAGCCATTCATTTTCCTTTTAAAGAACGATATAAAATACTAAAAAGCCTTCCTTATGAAATGGAAGAAAAACTATCTTTGTTCGATTACGACACTCTCATTTCTGATGTAAAAGTATCCCCGTCTTCAAAAGGAAAAAATCATGTTCTGGTCTTTTCCACTTTTAAAGAAAATATTGCCAATTTGCTAAATGAAATAAGATCTATTGGTATAGAACCTTTCATATTGACTTGTGAAGCTTCTGCGATTTCCAACCTATTTGAAACAAAACCGGAAAATACAAAAAACCAACAGGATAGAGAAGAAAATCATTTAGATAATCAAAAAGAATCTGCTCATACTGAAGATTGTCATCTCTATTTAAAAGTAGGCCATTCTCATACAACGGCTATGATTTTTGCGCAAAATCAATTAAAAAATGTATATAATTTTGAATGGGGCGTTTCCTCTTGCATAAGAAAAATAGCCACTAAATATGAAATTCCTTTTATGAAAGCTATGGAACAGTTTTGTGAAAAAGCTTTTGTTTTAACTCACACAAGAGGTTACACCGGGAGCCAAATTGAGTTCTCAAAAATTATTCAAGAATCTTTTGAGCATTTGATTGATAAGTTGCGTCTGCTTTTATTACAAATGGACGGAGATAAAATTTATAAATGTAAAAAAATATTTCTTTGTGGTGGCGGCACTCAAATTAGAAACCTACAAACTTTATTATCCACTCACCTGAATATTCCTGTTTCAAGAGTGGAGCACCCTCCTAATTTTTCCAAATGGAATTTAAGAAACAATGATGAAAACCAAAATAATCTAATCACAGCTCTTGGAGCAGCTATGGAAGGATTAAAAAAGTCTAAAAGACCGGCCATCAATTTTCTAAAAGAGGAATTTGCCAGTCAGTTTAATCCTTTCTCTGTAACACTCGCTCAATGGAAAGAACCTTTTCTTCTAGGTGTGAGTGCTTTAATCCTACTTTCTTTTTATGCCGGCTTCAGAAATCACCAATCTGAAAAATTGTCTGATAAAACAAATAAAGTTTTTCAAAAAAAATCCATACAAATGACTAAATTGGAACCTAAACAGATCAACACTCAAAGAGTACAAAAATTTATCGACAGTAAGAAAAGATTAACTAAACAGGCTCAGTTAACAGAAAAATTATCCCGTATACCTTCCGCTCTGGATCAAATAAAAGAATTGAGTATTGCTATTAAAAAACAAGAATCATGGAATCTGGAAATTCAAGAGTTGATTATCAATGGAAATAAAGTGGAAATACAAGGAGAAATAGCAGCTGTTCATGTTAAAGATTTGGAAAATAATTTAACGACTTTAGCGCTAAATGGTCAGTTAAAAACAATCTTAAAAAATCAGATACAAAGCACTACAATAGAAAAAGCGCCAACAAAAGAAACACTGACAAAAAAACCAGAAGCAGTACACACAAAAAATGAAAAAGAATCAGAAGCACTCATAACAGAAGAAAAGTATGAAAGCAAAAATAATATGGTTCTTTTTAAATACTCATTCATTCAAAAAAAAGGTTAATAAAAAATGGATTTTAACAGCTTTAAAGACCTATTTAAAAACGCTTATAATGCAAGTGTAAACAACCCTGCTTTTTATTTTATAAAAGAAAAGTACGATCACCTTAACGTATTCTATCGAAAAACAATACAAGTTTTAAGCTTGTTAGTATTGATAGGCATTTTATTGTATTATCCTGCTTCCCGTTTTTATTCCTCTTGGAAACATATAAAAAACTTTAATGCAAAAACACAATTAGTTCGTGAATTAGTTAACTTATCTTCCGCCAGGCAAACAAGTATTTCAGGGGCATATACATTGAAGACAGATCCTCTTCGATTTATTGAACAAAAAATACCTACCCTTTTCATACCAAAAAATCAGGTAACAAAAATAACAAACTGGAAAGATAGCGAAGAATCAAAAAACTTACCTGTTTCCGCCACAGTAAAAAAAGTTAAACTGGAAATGAAAGACCTAAATTTAAAAGAAGTGGTTCAATATGGATATCAACTGGAACAACTGTCTGATAATATAAAATTAATGAATCTATCTATGAAGGAAAGTGAAGAAAAAGAAAATTATTTTAATGTATTTTATATTTTGAGTTTTTTTAATTCCAAGCAAAATCAAAATACTTTACCTAATGAACAAAAAAAGAAAAATAAACTTTTTAAATCAAAAGATGAAAAAGCATTCGACGAATTGAAACCTTCTAAAACTCCCCAAAAAGCTATTAAATTTATACAGGAAAAAAAGTCTCAAAAGAAAAAGAACCTTCCACTTCTAGATTTAAAAAAAGAAGGTTTAGCTGATGATAACTCTCACTTTAAAAAACGCCCGACAAAAGTTAAAAAAAGAGATTTATTGCCACCACCTCCGGCACCGGAAAATAAAAAAGGCAATCTTGATTTGTTAAACAACATTCCATCTGTTCCTGACACAGCTCCACCACCTCCCGCTCTTGACACGGATCCACCATCATCTTCTACCGGATCAAACCAACCACCACAAATGGACAAAACAACAGAAGAGAAACAGTAATATGAATACATTAAAAAAATATCTTCAGATTTTATGGCAATGGCTGAAAACCTATAAGAAGAGATGGTTTCTATGCATTATATTAATCGGAGCTATTTTTCTCATTCGGTTTCCTTATGAAGAAGCTATTTTATATTTTATAAACCAGATAAATAAACAAACAAAATACTCGATCCAGTTAAAATATGAAAATTTATATATCAATCCATTAGGCCCAACACTTGTTTTTAATAAACCGGAAATTCTGACAACAGTTAGCCAAGATACCT
Organism: Bdellovibrionales bacterium; assembly: GCA_028279085.1. GTDB lineage: Bacteria > Bdellovibrionota > Bdellovibrionia > Bdellovibrionales > UBA1609 > JANQSP01. The sequence continues at coordinate 4,008 of JANQSX010000044.1, read as the reverse complement.
TTAAAGCGGAACAATTAAGTTTCCGCCCTTCCTATAAGTCTCTTCTGCAATTGAAAAAGGGAGCGGTAATGACTATAAAGTGGCCAAATTCCACATTAAAAATGAGTGTCAGAAAAAAAAGTTTAAATACTAGAAATCAAGAAGGAAAAAAGAAAAAACTAGGTTGGTTTATCCATATCAATACATCAAATTTTAATCCAGCTTTTTTAGACAGTTTTATACCTGCTTTATCCAAAACAAAAGGAAACGTTAATATTGATATGCAAATAATGATAGATCCGGAATTCAGACAACAACCTGAAGGACAATGGAATATAACAGGTCGGAATGTTTATATCCAGGCTTTATCTTATACCTTTCCGGGAAAACTACTTGGCGGTATTAGTCTTCCCTCCCTCCAATGGAGTAAAATCAATTTCCAAGGTCAAATAAAAAAGGGGGAAGTTGCTATTTCTGATCTCTCTTTAGGGGGAAAAACAGATGATTTTCAGTTAAAAACTAGAGGTATTTTATCAATCAGATTCAATCCCTCCGTTAAGGGACGAATTAGACCAAACATAAAAAACTACAGATTAGGAATGGAAATCCTAGCTAGTGAAAACCTTAAATCACAATTTTATTCTTTAGATCTACTTTTTTCAAAAATTAAATCCAAAACTCCACAAGGTTGGCGTTACTTAGGTAACATAAGAGGTAATATGGCTACTTTACCTTCTATTTCCCCTGTTTCCCAATTACCTACTTTGAAAGACATTCAAAATCCATCAGATAATGAACTTTTTTAAATTACATTATAACACTTAGCAATAATTCTTTCTTTTTAACGCTATATTCTGCTAGTTATGCTATAAGCTTATACCGCAAGTATTAGAAATGGGAGGTAGTTATGTTTGGAGTAAACAAAGTTATTTTAGTAGGTAATTTGGGAGCTGACCCGGAAGTAAGAAACACGGCCAGTCAACAAACAGTGACTCAGTTCAGCCTGGCGACTAGTGAAAGCTGGGTTAATAAAGAAGGAGATCGCCAGGAAAAAACAGAGTGGCACCGCATCGTAGTATGGGGAAAACTAGCTGAAACTTGTGCAAAGCATCTAGCTAAAGGCCGCCAGGTTTTTATAGAAGGTCGATTGCAAACTCGTTCATGGGAAACAGAACAAGGTCAAAAAAGGTTCACAACAGAAGTTATAGCTAACCAGGTCTTATTTTTAGGTCGACCACCGCAATCTTTAAGCAAGGATAGTAGTGAAATGGGTGATACAACTTTTGTGAAAAAAGAACCGGAGTTTTCAACGAAGGAAGAAGAGCTTCCTTTTTAAGTAAAACTCAAGCAAAAACAGTTTAAAAAGAAAAACCAACACCTAATCTAGCACCAATATAAAAAGGTTTAAATTCCCTGGAACCTGCTTTTAAGCTGCGTACCGAAATAACAAGTAAATTCACCCAATTAAAGTCCACCTGAATGGGAATGTACATTCCACTAAAGTGAATATCCATCCCCAGAGCAGCTGTTACTGTACCATGAAAACTGGAAAAGCTGTTTTTATCTAAGCCCAAATCAGCTTGTTTATCCACGATAGGCCAAAACATAAATCCTCCCGCTCCTACCCAAGGCTGAAACATAAAATGCCTTAAAAAAACACCTCTGAGAAAAAGACCAACCCCAGGATAATGAAGGAGCAGATTACATCTGTTAAGTCCACATTGACTGCCAATAGCCTTTAATTGCCGATAACCTATAAAAAGACGCACACCTAAAGGATCGTAGAGAGTAAGATCCATAAATATATCTCCTTGCAAACCCCAACCGGAAATAGGCGGTTTATTTGCTGCAGTAGCAAGAAGATTAAAATTCCCCCCTAACATTAATCCAAAACCACTTGATGAATTGGATTTTTGAAAAATTCCGGCAGAAGAAGATCTAGACGAGCTAGTATTTATATCGGCACTGTCTGAGGGGGTACCCACTGGATCGTATTCTTCATCTTCAATAGCTTCTCCGGAGCCTTTAAAAGCAGGTTCCAAAATCCAGTTAACTCCCATCTTCCCTTTTATTAATACTGCAATAGCTTTGCCTTTTTTCACCTTTCTTATTTGTAATACACCCAGAGGTTTCCCATAGAGATTAAGAGCATCAAACTTATCACCTTTTTCCGCTGTTACTCCTTCTAAATCCACAAGAGCCTTACGACCTTTAATTTTAAGAACAACAGCAGAGTGAGCAATAGTGGAAAAAAATATTAGAAAAACACAAAAAATGGTAAAAAATACCTTTTGCATACTTAGTACCTGTAAAAAATACATTATTAACTTCTTTCTTTATTTCACTATCTCCCTCAAAAAGGATCAAGAATTTTTGCCGACATTACCTATTTTGTGGACCTTTCTCCCATATAAAATGCATTAATTGTTATGATCTTTTTTTAAATCTGTCAGAAAAAAGTATTTTTAGATTACTGTAAAATAAGTTATTCTCATCAGGTTTATATGAAAATATCTAAAGTTAAAACTCAGTTTATATGTACTGAATGCGGTGCGTCCAGTCCAAAATGGCAAGGGCAATGTTCTCACTGTGGAAAATGGAACTGTCTTATTGAAGAAATGGTGACACAAACCCCTTCCCGTTCTCGTATAGTGCAATCAAAAAAAAACCACCCTAGCCTACTTAATAAAGAAAAACACAACACACAAAAAAGAAATTCCACTGGAATAAAAGAACTGGATAGAGTTTTAGGCGGAGGTCTAATTTCCGGTTCTTATATCTTACTTGGCGGTGCCCCGGGAATCGGAAAAAGCACTCTTTTGTTACAAATGGCTGAAGGTCTTTCAACACAGGGTTTAAAAGTATTTTATGTCTCTGCTGAGGAAAGTTTGGAACAAACCAATTTAAGAGCTGACAGATTACAAGTAAAAAATCAAAATAATATTTTTATGCTCAATGAAACTTCTTTAGAAAATATTTTTCATCATATTGAAAATATAAAACCTAATGTTCTCATTGTAGATTCTATACAAACAATACAATTATCTGAAGTACCCTCTGCTCCAGGAACAGTGTCACAGGTCCGTGAATGTGCCGGACAATTAATGACATTTGCTAAAAATACAAACACTTCAGTATTCGTCATTGGACATATTACTAAAGACGGACAATTAGCAGGTCCACGCTTACTAGAACATACAGTGGATACTGTACTATCATTTGACGGCGATCCTCATTATCAGTTTCGTTTGCTGAGAGCTTTAAAAAATCGCTTTGGAGCTGTCAATGAAATAGGTGTTTTTCAAATGTCTTCCAAAGGACTGAAAGAGGTTTCCAATCCTTCTGAATTTTTTCTGGAAGAAAGAAAAGAAGATCTTATTGGCTCTGTTATTTTTACCGCAATGGAAGGTTCTCGTCCACTTCTATGTGAAATACAAGCATTGGTCTTACGTAGTTATTTATCTATTCCCCGCAGAACAGCTATTGGCCTGGATATCAATCGTTTACATAAAATTATTGCTGTACTGGATCGCTATTTAAAAACAGGACTGCATCAATACGACATTTTTCTTAATCTGGTAGGGGGACTTAAAATAACGGAACCCGGAGTTGACTTAGCTATAGCTAAAGCACTTATTTCTGCAAAAAAACAAGAACCGGTTAATAAATTAAGTTGTTTTTTTGGAGAAGTGGGTCTTACCGGTGAAATAAGAGCCTGCACTTTTTCAGAAGAAAGAATTAAAGAAGCTCAAAAGCTGGGGCTTAAAGTAATTTATCTACCAAAGGGAAACAAAAAACATATAGAAAACGGTATCGGAAAAAACGGTCAACTCAATTGGATCCAATCCATAAAAGATCTTTAAGTTGGTCCTTCCGGCGAAGGCCGGAATCATACATCTTCCGCTATTACACGCAACATTTTTATCCATTGATTAATAATCCAGCCGGAACTGTTTTCGTCCGCTCCTAAATCAAAGGCTTTCTGAACAAGTGCAGCAATAGCAACACAACATAATAAAAGTAGAACAT
>JANQSX010000043.1 GCA_028279085.1 Bdellovibrionales bacterium | reverse complement strand
GACTTCTTCCGCTTTTTCAGGAATAATTTGTTTACTTTTTTCATCCATATATAATTTACGATTCAGTTCAATCATTAAAGCCTGGCGATTCTGAGAGGGATCCCCGTACTTTTCCACTATTGTACCTCCTGTATAAGGATGGTTCAACCGCACTGTAAAACCTTGATTGTTATAAGCGCTCGTTACCTGCTTCGTCCATTCTTCCGTAGCTGTTACTCCCTTCTCATTTCCTATAACTATATCCGCTCTATCCTCTCCCGGGTCCCGATGAACCTCCGTACCACGGGAAGGCATACTATGTAGATCCAGATGATAAGTTTGTCTCACTCCCTTCTGACTGAAATCCTTATAAATAGAATCAATACCATGGAAAAACTCTTTATAATATTTCTCAATAATGGTTTTATGTAATTCCCGGCTTAAAGGCTCTTTAATAAGAACAAAACCCGCAGTGGTGTTTCTCCAATGCAAGCCAGTTGAATGAGAGCCGGAAGGATTTGTGCTTCCTTCCACCGAATCGCAGTCCACATCTGTAGTCCAACGATTGCAATCCACTACATAGCGATGATAGCGGGCAAGTACTCTTGGTATATTGTATTTGCTGAGAACTGTTTCATACATTTGATCTATGAAACGATCCACATCATACATGAGCGTCACTTCATCAAGATTCTTTAACCAATGAGTTTCTTCCACTATTTCCTCTCCACTATGAGGAATACTGACTAATAAAGGTTTCATTTTTTCTCCTTTAAAAAATTGTTTTTATGTTCACAAACTCATAAAAACCCCAAGCAGATAATTCTCTACCATAACCTGAGTCCTTAATGCCACCAAAAGGAAGCGCAGGATGTGAATGCAATGCTTGATTGATTGCACAAGAACCCGCCTGTAAGCGATTTCTTGCCCATTCTTCCGCTTTTTCCCTGTCCTGACTAAAAACGGCTGAACCTAAGCCATAGGAAGAATGATTAGCCACCTTAGCTGCTTCTTCTTCATCAGACACCTGTATAATCAGAGCCACAGGACCAAAAAGCTCCTCATCAAAGGAATCAATACCGGAAGAAATTGAACCACTTAATACAGTGGGTGGATAAAACCAGCCCTTTCGCTCCGGCATCTGCGCTCCTAACAGGATCTTCGTTCCTCTATCCACTAAATGATTAACCTGATTATGTAAGTGATCTCTTAAATCCTTACGTGCCAAAGGCCCTAAAGAATTTTCTGATATAAAAGGATCTCCCATTTGATAAGTACTCATTTCCTTAATGATGAAAGCGGTAAACTCCTCCACGTTTTTATTCGTTATAATAAACCGCTTTGCAGCAATACAACTCTGTCCGTTATTATTCATTCGTGACAAAACACATTCTTTAGCCGCCTGTTTTAAATCTGCTGAATCCAAAATAACATAGGGATCGCTACCTCCCAGTTCCAGTACACTTTTTTTCAAATACTGACCGGCCAGAGAAGCCACCTTTCGACCGGCCTGCACACTTCCGGTTAAGGACAAACCTTTTATACGAGGATTGATAATCATTTTTTCCGTTTGTTCTACGGAAATTGATAGATTTTGATACACTCCGGAAGAAAAACCAGCTTTGATAAATAATTTCTCCAGTTCAACACCACAAAGCATAACATTTGGTGCCGGCTTTACCAAAACACTGTTGCCAACTAGAAGAGCGGGAATAGCGAAACGAAACACCTGCCAAAAAGGAAAATTCCAGGGCATAACTCCTAAAATTACACCCAGAGGTTTATACATAACATAAGAATTTTCAGGAGCAAAAGGCAGAGACTTCTTATCCGCTAAAAAAGCAGGAGCCTGTGTGGCAGCGTATTCACAAAATTTTATACATTTTTCCAATTCCGTCAGTGATTGCTTTATCGGCTTACCCATTTCTTTGGTAATAAGAGCAGCCAGTTCCGGTTTTTTCCGATCCAAAATCTTTATTAAATTTTTAACAAAAGCGATTCTGTCAGTTAAATCCTTAGCTTCCCAGGAAGAAAACACCTGATCGGAAAGACAAAGTTTTTGTTCCCATTCAGAGTCAGAAAGAATAGGCACTTCATTAAATACTTCTTCCGTACAAGGATTCACAGAATAGAATTTTTCGTCTTGAGAAAATGAGTTTTTCATATACTGTACTATGCTCTCATCTTAGTTGGAAAAAGCAATGACTTCTATCTCTATATTAGAGCTTTTAGGCAATTCACTAACAGCTACACAAGAACGAGCCGGAAAGGGTTTTTCAAAGTATCTGCTATACACTTCATTCACTACAGCGAAATCATCCATATTCTTTAAGAAGATTCCCGTTTTAACAACATGATTGAAACTCATACGATGAGCTTCCAATACCGCTTTGATATTTTTCATCACTCTTTCTGTCTGGACGGCAATATCTCCTGAAATCATTTCACCTGTTTCCGGCACTAATGGAATTTGACCGGACAAAAAAAACCACGGCCCCACAGTTACAGCTTGAGAGTAAGAACCCACCGGCTGAGGAGCTAGTGAAGAAAGCACTTCTTTTTTCATTTATTCCTCCGTATCCGTCCGAATTAATAAGAATCATCCAAGTGATATTTTTGCAAACGATACCTAAAGGTACGTAGAGAAAGCCTTAAAAGTTCCGCCGCTCGTTTTTTTGAACCTTCCGTCCTCTCTAAAGCTTGCGTTAAAAGACTTTTTTCCATACTTCCAATAAAATCTTCCATATCCATTCCTTCATCAGGCAGAGAAACATTGACAGCCGCATTCCCCTTATTTTGCTTCTGAGTGTTTTGTTCTATAAAAGGCAATATATCTTCTTCTTTAATTTCCTCATCCCCACCCAGAATGATAACTCTTTCAATCAGATTTTCCAACTCACGCACATTTCCCGGATAATGATATTTTTGAAATAATTGCATGACCTCTTCCGAAATCTTTTTTACAGGAATATTTAATTTTTGACTGTATCTTTTTAAAAACAATCTCACAAAAAACGGAATATCCTCTTTTCTTTCTCTTAGAGGGGGAATATGTATTCGTACCACATTTAAACGATAAAAAAGATCCTCTCGGAATTGATTAGATTGCACCATTTTTTCCACATCCCTATTGGTAGCGGCAATAAAGCGCACTTGCACTTTTCTATCCGCCACCCCCCCAACCATTCTAATCACTTTTTCCTGTATAGCTCTCAATAACTTAGGTTGAACAGCTAATGGCAATTCCCCTATTTCATCTAAAAACAAAGTACCACCATTCGCTAATTCAAAAAATCCTTTCTTATCTACAATAGCACCGGTAAAAGAACCTTTTTTATGACCAAACATTTCCGATTCAATCAAAGTATCAGGTACTGCTCCACAATTAACAGCAATAAAAGGTTTGTTCTTCAGTGTACTAGTTGCGTGGATAGCTCTGGCAATAACCTCTTTACCCGTCCCGCTTTCACCTGTAATTAATATATTTGAAGTGGAATGAGCAATTTGACGGATATTTTGAAAAATTTGCTTCATAGATTCTGATTCTCCAATAAAAGAAGACATATCCTTTTCCTGAACTAATTCTCTTTTAAGTTGTTGGTTTTCCTCTTCTAATTTTTTTAAATTAAGAGCGGAAAGAATAGTCATTCTTATCTCATCCACATTGAAAGGTTTTGGAATATAATCATAAGCACCCATTTTCATCGCTTTGACAGCTGTGTCTGATGTATCAAAAGCCGTAATGAGAATAAAAACTATTTCCGGATGAGCGGGTTTTATTTTTTTCAACAGATCCATACCGGATAAATGAGGCATTTTTAAATCGGAAATCACCATATCAAAAGATTGTTTTTCCAAAAGTTCCAAAGCTTTTTGGCCATCTTCCGCCGGAACCATTTCAAAAGAATAGTCACTTTCAGAAGACATTCTTTTAAGAAGTATTTGGAAAAATTCACGAATGGATTGTTCATCATCTACAACCAGAATTTTCTTATACATAAAGAGACCTGCCTTAATTAAGAGTACTCAGGCACTTTTTCTTTTTGCCATTTCTCCTGGACAATAGTTAGGTTGAATGGGAAAACGAAGTGTACAAACAGTTCCGCCTTCCTGCCGTTTTTCATAAAATATATGTCCATCGAAAAGAAGAACCAGTTTACGGGTTATGGCCATACCCAAACCTGTTCCTTTTGGCTTTTTTGAAAAAAACGGTTCATAAATATGAGGTAAATCCTCATCATTTATACCTGTACCGGTATCCTTCACTTTAATTACTACCCATTCATTATCATCAAAAGTTTCCACTTCCAACTGACCTTTTTTCTGATGTTCCATCGCTTCACAGGCATTTTTAACGATATTCCAAAATATTTGCTTAAATCTATCTCCCTGTCCTTGAATTAAACCATGTGATTTTAAAGTATAATGATGCGTAATGTGCTCCCAGTTTGGACTAACACGCACACTATCCAGTAATTCCTCTAAAATAGGATTAACATTAATAGATTCCAGGGCTTTGGCTTTATTAAGAGCAATATTCTTACCTGTATTATAACTTGTATTTTCGTCTTTAGCATAGTCCAAAAAATCTCCAACAATTTTATTTAATCGACTGATCTCCCGTAAAGTAATGTCCATCAGTCTTTTATTTTCCGCACTACTTTTTTTCTCCACATCCAATAATTGAATACTACCACCAATACTAGACAAAGGATTCCTCAGTTCATGAGCAATTCCCGCCGCCATCCTTCCTATAGATGCAAATCTTTCTTTTTCCTGCACGGACTTTTCCATCTCTCTCATTTTTGTGCAATCCTGAAATAAAATTAAGTGTTTATTTACTCTGTTTTCCACACCCACAATAGGAGAAATAAAAATCTCTATTATTTTCTTAGCATTACCACTTTTGTACTCTACTTCCAAACGATTCACTATATCTTCCTTATTAGAAGAAACAATATGTTCTCTCAACTCCGGAAATACTGTATGCACAGGAGCTGAAAAAGAAGCAGGTAGAGATAAAATATCCAAACCGACTTGATTAGAGTGAATAACAAAAGACTCTTCATCTAAAATAAAAAGTCCCATATTAATATTTTCTGCAATAACTCTATTCAAACTTCCTAATTCATTCACTACTTTATCAGCTACTTTTAAAGACCATTGCATTTTACTAGTTTGATGTCCAAAAAAACCGCTTAGTCCGGCAACAACCATAAAACCTACATTATTTAATAAAAAGGAAAGCATTACTGAATCACCAGCACCCGCCCCCTCGGGATTAAGGATCAAAATCCAGGAAAATAAAAAAGAGATTAACAATCCTTGTGCAAAAGCACCTTTATATTGTCCTAATATGCCTGCACTAACAATATGACACATATATATAAAAACCAATACAGGGTATAAAACAGGAATAACAACACTTAAACACACTGTCATTAACACAGCATCTGTGAATAAAAACAACCAATAATAGATCGATTTATTTTTTATTTTTTCATAAAAATAAAAGTAGATAAAATCAATTGAAAAAGATAAAAATAAAAACAAATAAACAAACACCCATACCCTTGAATTTAAAAATAAAGGTTGACGAAATTGGTAACAAACAAACCCTAAAAGTAATACAGAATGAATAGTAGTAAAAAAACAATGGATTAAAAAAAACTTACTGCCTATAGAACTTAATATATTATTTTTATTACTTAATACATACACGTTTTTCATATCAGGCACCTCCAACTACTCCTGGCATTTTAAATATAGGTAAATACAAGGCTATAACAATAAACCCGACTAAACCTCCTAACACAGCAATTAAGAAAGGTTGTATAAGATCAGAAATAGTATTAGTGGTTGACTTCACTTGCTCTTCGTAAAATTCAGCTACTTTTTCCAAAGTAGCATCTGTCTTTCCCGTTTCTTCACCAATAGCAACCATATTAGCAATAAGTGGCGGGAGTACTTTCTCTTTCTTCATAGACTGAGCTATAGATTTACCTTTTATTACTTGATTTTGAACATTTTTAATAGCCCGTTCGATAAAGAAATTATTAGAAGTAAGAGCGGAAGTCCCTAAAGCTTCAGCTAGATTTACTCCACCGGATAACAAGCATGATAAAGTTCTACTAAAACGAGCTAATCCGTTTTTAACAGTCAAACTTCCTATAATAGGTATCATCATTAAAATTTGATCCTTTAAAGGACGAGCGGATTTAGTACGTAGGTACATAATAAAAGAAAATGGAACAATAAAACCACCTAACACAACAAGCATTAAATTATTTTTAAACAAATCACTTATTGTAATGAGTAATTGAGTAACCGGGGGAAGTGCCATATCCGCACCATCAAAAATACCAACAAACTTAGGCACTACTACAACCATAATCACTACAACAATAATCAACCCTATACTCAATACGAAACCGGGATACATCATAGCTTTTTTAACTCTTGATTTTAATCTTTCACTTTCCTCAATATATTCCGCCAAACGATTTAACATCACATCTAAACTACCCCCTGTTTCACCAGCTTCTATAATATTGACATATATACTACCAAAAATAGCTGGATGAGCAGCTAAAGCGGATGAAAAGGTACTTCCACTTTCAATCCCATTTACAAGATCCTCAACTACTGTTTTTAGTACCGCATGTTGAGATATCTCACTAACTATTCTAAGAGCTTGAACTACAGGTACTCCCGCATCAATCAAGAAGGCCAATTGTCTGGTGAAAGTCACCAAGTGTTTTGAAGAAACACCGGAAATTCCCCCACCTCCTGTAAATATTTTTTTTTCCAGTGCAATATTGATGGGTTCTAATTTCTTGGAATTCAGTAGATAAAGCACTTCATTTTTGCTCTTGGCTTTGATCTTACCTGATAGCAACTGACCGTTTGGTTTCTTAGCCCTAAATTT
>JANQSX010000097.1 GCA_028279085.1 Bdellovibrionales bacterium | reverse complement strand
TTTTTTTTAATTGGGCTTTTATTTGTTTTAAATCACTTTCTTTTTTTTTGTTAATTTGTATCAATGTATTTGTTTCATTTAAGTTCATTGTTTTGTTTTTTTCCAGTTGGCTTAATTCTTCTTCTTTTTGTTGAGCTATCTGTTCTGTTTCCATTTGTAGATGATGATGGGTTTGAGAAAGTATTTCCAACTCTTTTTCTTGTTTTTGAATGAGAGTTAATTTGTGTTCTTCCATTTTGTTTATAATCTGCTCATGAGTTTGTTCGTCTTTATCTTTGGCTTTTTGTATAATATGTTGAGCTTCTTGTTTTGTTTGGTTTATTTTTTGTTTTCTAAGAAGATAGCTAATTAAAAAGGATATACCGGAGCCGATTCCAAAACCTGTTCCCAATCCGATTAAAATATTAATCATATATTTTCCCTTGGTTTCACTAATAAATATTTAACATAAATATAATGAATTGTACAAAAAGTAAAAACAGTTATTTATAAAGTATTATCATTCGGTATTTAGGGGTATAGAAGATAGGATTTCCATTGCTTTTTGGATCGGAAAGAGTTTCTTTTTGCAAATACTAATCGGTCGTGTAAGCGATGAGGTCTTTCCCTCCAAAATTCAATAAGATGTGGCTGGAAAACAAAACCTCCCCAATGATGAGGGCAAGGCACTTCTTTTCCATAGAATTTTCTTTGTGCGTCTTCCCACTTTTTTTCCAATATTTTTCTATTTTCTAATTTTGAGGATTGTTGAGAAATGTACTGGCTTATCTGGCTTTCCCAAGGTCGTGTTTTCCAGTATTCAACAGATTGACTCCGATGTGTTAAACGGGTTTTGCCTTCCAGACGAATTTGCTTACCCAAAGCCGGCCAGTAAAAATTGAGAGCGGAAGGGTTTTTAGAAAGCTGCTCTTTTTTTAGGCTTGTGTAGTTACTATAAAACAGTAAATTTTCTTCTTGAATTCCTTTAAGTAAAACAACACGAGAGGAAACTCTAAACTTCTGTTTACTAAAGTTAAAGCCTGGTATTTTAAATCTGTGTTTTGAAGTAGAGTGACAACTAGACAAAACCATTGCGTTGGCTTGATCTATTTCGGAGTGCTCTTCCGCTTCCTGTAACCAGGTTTTTAAAATCTCTAGCGGCTCTTTTTCTCTTAAGAGAGATAGGTCTTCCATATTTTATTTAATTTCTTTATGAATAGTATGTTTTCTAAGAAAAGGATTGTACTTTTTCTTTTCCAGTCTTTCCGGGTGAGTTTGAGAATTTTTTCTAGTGGTGTAACGGGAAGGTGGCTTGCCTTCTTTCCTGGCTTCCGTGCATTCTAAAGTGATAATTTTATTTCCCTTTTTTTTAGCCAATGTAAGACTCCTTGTTTATGCACTAAAATTTATTTTTTTCTTAAGACAAATATATTAATGTCTCCTCATATCTGTCTTGATTAATATTAGGCTTTTCGGGCAGCGTAGTATTCTGTCAATAAGCCGGTATCGCAATTAAAAGGAATGTATTCCATTCCCGGTATAGATAAAAGAACTCCTTTAATTTTTCCGTCTTTTTCTTCTTTTTTAAGAAAGTCAGGCACTTCCATACGGGGATTTTGTATAGCTGTAAGAACAATTTGATTTTTTTCTGAATTGTCTTTTAAGTGGACTTCCTGTCCGGGCTTTAAAACAACAGAAGGAATATCCACTCTTTTTCCATTAACCCGAATATGGCCGTGGGAAACTAATTGCCTTGCTGAGGGGATACTGGGAGCCATTCCCAAGCGAAACACTACATTATCCAGTCGTCTTTCCAATAGGCCGAGTAGCTGGTTTATCCAGTTAGAACTTTGTCCGGTTTTGGCATTTCTGATAAAACGCCGCAATTGATGCTCCTTTAAACAATAATGAAAGCGAAGTTTTTGCTTTTCTTCCAAACGAAGAGCGTAGTCTGAATATTTCTTCCGTTTGTTACCGCTTTCTCCAGGAGGATAAGGTCGTCTCTCTAAAGCTCCGGGCTTTCCCAGGCCGGGTAATTCAGTTCCTAATCGTCTTTGTGCGCGAAAGCGGGCGGTTTTTACTTTTTTACTCATTTGTTATTTCTTCCTCTATTCAGCAATTACTTACCACATTTAGATGATTTACCTGTTTTTAGGTGTATAAGTCAAATTTTCTTATATTTTTTGTTTTAGGATTAGAAAAATACAGTATAAACTTCGTGAACTATATGGTTTCACCAGAACTCCTAAGCTATTGTCAGATTGTGGAATTCTCATTGGGTTGTGGAATCCTTGTCCAGTTGTGAAATCCTCAAAAATTAAAAGAAGAAGAGCTTGTTTCATTTAAAAATGAATAGTTGCCAACACTATTCTTTTTGTGTTAAATCTGGAGATTCTTTATATAATATAAGTTTTTAAGAGGTTTGTAATGAAGAAAAAGATTCATCCTGAATTTAGAGAAGTGGTGTTTAAAGATGTCTCTTCTCAATTTCATATTATCACGAAATCCACGGTAAAAAGTAAAAACACTATCGAATTAAATGGCAAAAGTTATCCTTTGGTGACTTTTGATGTGTCTAGTTCATCTCACCCTTTTTATACCGGTCAACAGCGTTTACTAGATACGGAAGGAAGAGCGGAAAAATTTCGCAAAAAGTATGCTAAATTAAAAACCGCTGAAAAAAAATAATGTTACTTTTTCTTGTGGATTTTGAGTTATAAAGGGGGAAATATTTCTACTGTTTTTCAAAAAATTATTAATAAAGAGATACCGGCCAATATTCATTATGAAGATGATCTGTGTATTGCTTTTGATGACATAAACCCTCAAGCGCCTGTTCATATTTTATTGATTCCTAAAAAGGAGATTGCCAGTCATAAGGAAGTAGCCTTGGAGGATCAATCTCTTATGGGGCACTTGATCTTAAAAGCCAAAGAAATTGCTTTGAAAAAAGAGCTAAAGGAGGGTTGGCGTTTGGTCGTCAACACCGGAAATCATGGTGGTCAGACCGTTTATCATATTCATATTCATATTTTGGGGGGACGCCCCATGAGGTGGCCGCCCGGCTAAGAATTAGGCTTCACTTGGTATTTGTTTTAGAAGGAACTGGAGTTTTGCTTTTTTTATGGCAAAATAAGTCTCTATAATTGACTTGATTAGTTTCTTTCAAGTAAAAATTTTTATATGTTGTGCTGGGTTAGCTCAACTGGTAGAGCAGCTGATTTGTAATCAGCAGGTTGGGGGTTCGATTCCCTTACCCAGCTCCATTTTAGAGACGAGCATAGATGGAGAGATGCCCGAGTGGTTAAAGGGGGCGGGCTGTAAACCCGTTGGCTTATGCCTACGTAGGTTCGAATCCTACTCTCTCCACCATTGTATTTCACAAACTTTCAAGATTCTGTGTTTGGACATTTCAGGAAATGTCGGGTTATTTCAAGCCCCCGTGTTTCTTGGTTAATCAGATTAAGAAACACACTACATTTTTAATTAAATGATAGAATGATAAGACTAAGTAATATAAAAAAATATTATTTCTGTTATTATTTTTTATTTTAACCCTTAATAGAATATAAGTTATCTTAATTGCCCTAACAGTAAAAATTATTCTTCTTTTTCTTAACAGAAATGAAATTCTTACACAAATAACAAAATAATATTTACTA
>JANQSX010000261.1 GCA_028279085.1 Bdellovibrionales bacterium | reverse complement strand
AAGTGGAAATCGGAAAGATTCACATTTCCGGTAATGATTATACAAGGGATAAAGTGATTCGTAGGGAAATTAGAATTTTCGAAGGTGAATTGTATAATGAGACAAATAAAAATTTATCCATCGCGAATATTCAACGTTTAGGTTTTTTTGATGATGTAAAAATGATGCCAAAAACTATTAAGAACAGAGATGATCTGGTGGATATGGAAGTGACTATAAAGGAGAGGGAAAATACAGGAACACTAGAGGTGGGAGCGGGATATAACGGATATTTTGGATTTTCCTTTTCCGGTAAACTAAATAAATTTAATCTTTTTGGTAGAGGTTATAATGTAGGTGTGGATGCCAATCTTAGTTTATCCAGACAGTACATGAATATTAATTTTTCTGATCCTTACTTCATGGATTCCCGATGGTACTTTGGCGGGGACTTTTCGTTGAATAATTGGGATGATGAGATTTCCAGTAAATTATTTGCAGAATGTGATGTCTTTGAAAAAATGGAAGCTAAACATAACAGTACGGTAGCCGCTAATGGATTCGATGCACCGGAAAAGCTTAAGGAATCTGAGGGTAGTGTAGAGGCAGCTCGTCTGGAGTGTTTAAAATCTTTTCCAGGAATTAATTATCGTGGTTTTGCGGAGCAAACAGTCGGTAGTGGTATTACTTTGGGTCGCTCTCTTACGGATACTCTCCGATTTCTTTTTTATTATCGTTTAGAAAGAATAAAATTAACAAATACAATAGATGAAAAATTATATCCTGTTGAGTCCGCCAGTGGATGGCGAAATCCTATGGAAGCAATTGTGGAATACGACAATAGAAACGATCGTATTTTTCCCACTTCCGGAATATATGCGCGTGGCTCTCTGACCTATGACGGACCTTTTAGTAAATTTGATTATTTTACATTTTCTTCCAACTTCAGATTTTATCAGACTTTATTTTGGGAATTAGTATTTCGTGTAAATATTCAATATAGTCAGCATTTAACATGGAGTGATGATAAAGAGGCCGTCCCATTTAATAATTTATTTCTTTTAGGGGGGATTAATAGTTTAAGAGGGTTTAAATATTTCTCTATAGGGCCTCGTAAGAGATCAGAAGCGATTTATAAAAAAGCTTTGCAGTATGGACATCCTCATCCGGAAAATATTTCTTCTCGGGTTTTTGGAGGAATGAAAGAATTTTATACTAATTTGGAGTTACAATTTCCTATTTTTCCGGAGGCACAACTTCTTGGTGTGGTGTTTGTTGATATAGGTACAGCTTTTGATGAGTTTGATATCATGGAATTGAGAGGAAACTGGGGTTTTGGGTTGAGAGTTTTTAGTCCTTTAGGACCTATTCGTTTGGAATTAGGCATACCATTTAAGCCGGATACTGATTTAGGGGAAAAAAGCTCTGAATTTCAATTTACAATGGGACTTCCTTTTTAAGCTTTTTTATTGTATGACTTTTATACGAAATATCAAAATGAGGAGGAATGATGAAAAAACTGATTTTATGTGTTTTTAGTTTGTTGATTTATATGCCGGTTTTAGCTTTGGCAGCTAAAGAAAAGGATAGTGGTTTTAAAGTGGCTTATGTGAGTGTTAATGAAGCTGTTGAAAAAACCGGAGAGCAAAGTAAAATTCGTAGAGCTTTGGAAAAAGAACGCAGTCGCATAGAGACAGTCATTCGTAAAAAAAGTGAAAGTTTCCAAAAAGAAGCTATAAAAATCAGGAAAGAGATGGCTCTTTTATCTGATAATGAAAAGGTAAAAAAATATGAATCAATACAAAAAATGCAATTGGCAATGGAACAATTTGTAAAAGAAAAGGAAATGGAGTTTCAAAAAAAGGAATCCGGACTAAGAGCAAACATCATAAACAGAATCAGAGAGGTTGTGAAAATTGTGGCTAAAAAAGAAAAAATGGATGTAATTCGTAATAGGGATGGTACATTATGGGTTAATCCAAAAATAGATTTCACAAATAAAGTGGTTAGTATGTACAGAAAAAAATATAAAAAGTAATATTTATTCATTAGAAAAAATAACTGTGATATCAGTCATAAGTAAAATAAAGTTATAAAAGGAAGAAGGAATGGATTGGTTTCCTTTGGATATACAAGCTATTAGAAAGCTTATTCCCCATAGATACCCCTTTCTTATGGTAGATCGTGTTTTGGATGTTACAGAAAAGACGCCGGGAGAAGTTGTTGGACGTGTGTGTACGGCACAGAAAAATGTAACAGGGAATGAATTGTTTTTTCAGGGGCATTTTCCTGATAACCCGGTTATGCCGGGGGTATTAGTTGTAGAAGCGATCGCACAGACAGGAGCACTTTGTTGTTGTGCTATAGAGGGGGACTCTGCTATTAAACAATTGTTTTTTGCAGGGATAGATAATGTGCGTTTTAAAAAGCCTGTGCTTCCCGGAGATGTGCTGAACCTAAGAGTGGAAATGAAAAAAAGGAAATCTTCCTTTTATTGGGGTGAAGGTGTAGCTTCTGTAGATAATAAAGTGGCCGCCCGAGCTGAAATTTTAGCTCATATTGTTTTTTCTTGAGTTACTCCGGTTTAATAATTCCAACTTCTTCTTAATTTTTATTCACAGGATAATTAAAATATAAAACAATCAAAAATGGAAATGGATTTGTCAGGATAAATTTCATTGCAGTTAATAACATTAAACAAGAATGATTTAGGCACTACTTCACATAGTTTAAGAGGAGCTATTTTAACCATTGGTAATTTTGATGGGATTCATTTAGGGCATAGACAGCTTATTAGCACTGTAGTTCAGTGTGCTCGTGAAAAAGATAAAGCTTCTGTACTTTACACTTTTTCCCCTCATCCCACTCAGTTTTTGTTTCCTGAAAAGCGGCATAAACTATTATCTTCTGTAGAAAAAACAAGGGAAGTTTTGAGTACGACGGGCTTGGATTATCTTATTGTAAAGCCTTTTACCAGTGCTTTTTCCAAACTTTCACCGGAACAATTTATAGAAAAGGATATTGTCAAATTTATTCAACCCTCTTTGATTATTGTGGGGTATAATTTTCGCTTTGGAGTAGGTCATTCAGGAACCACCCGGATGTTGAAGCAGTTAGGAAAAAGATATGGTTTTAATTTGAGAGTTGTTCCTCCTGTAGAGAAAAAAGGTGTTACTGTATCCAGTTCTGTTATAAAAAAAGCTATTTTGTCTGGAAAGTGGGATCTTGTACCTGCTCTTTTGGGGAGACCATTTTCCATAAGGGGTTTGGTTGTGAAAGGAGAGGGACGGGGAAGAAAGTTAGGGTTTCCCACGATTAACCTATCTGTTGATAAAGATATTCTGCTTCCAATGAATGGAGTTTATACAGCAAAAATAGTAAAAACACTGATCTTTTTTTACTATTTTTGCTGTATAAAC
>JANQSX010000260.1 GCA_028279085.1 Bdellovibrionales bacterium | reverse complement strand
TAGGTTATTTTTGACTTTTGAAACCATCATCACCCGACCGGCACCTCCTACCACTGAAAGCCACCAAAGTGGCTTTCAGTTTTATCCACTATATGATTAAAAGCTTGATTACACTTTAACACAGCCAAAAATAAAACTTGTTTTTTATATTTGTTAAAGAGCAATATTTAATCACAGTCAACATAGCTGGGATACGATTCTTTTATTGAACATTTTTCATTGTTCCAGGAACCAAAACCACATTTTTTGTTACAAGCATCCTCTACATCAATACATATAGCTATATTGTCTTTACAAAGACCGGATATACAACCCAGATTTTTGTTTTCGGAATATCCGGAACAAGGTTTCTTTTCTCCACCGCATTTTTCTAATGATTTACATTCCTTGTTAAAATCATAATTGTTTGCGTTTCTGGATGAGGGGCAGGATACAAAAAAGATAATAAAGAATAAGGGTAAAAAAATGATTTTATTAAAGATATTAGCCTCCTCTTTTATAATTTAAATCCAATTGATTAAAAAATATATACCTCTTTTGTTTAGCCGGTTTGTTTTTCATATAAGAAATCTAAGTAGCCCTATTTTCTCCTTTTAGTTTAACTTTGGATTCCTAAAAAACTCAAAATATTTGCCCTTTACATCCGTTTTCTTTAAGAAAATCAAACATAGCACAAATGAGAGTTGTTTAGTCAACCGGTGGCCAAAGCTTCTCATGCGGAATCCAGCCAAGCAATTTCTCAAGAACCCAAAAGACAGAATCCCCTACTCTTTCTGCAATAGGTATTTTCCTGCATTTTCCCACTTCTCTTGTAGTTACTCTAACGGGATATATCCCAACAAGTTCTGTCTGTGGTCTTTTATCAATGTGTGGTAAAAGGCGATTCTCAAATTCTATTAAAGAAATATTCTTTAATGGTTTTTCAGTCAAACCATCCACGCAACCTGAAACAAAAAGATTGTGTTCTTCGTCTTCCAAAACTTTAAATACAGGAATAAATTTGCTTATATCAGCATAAACAAAAGGACTTCCTGCATATTCCTTAAAATCTTTTATGTTATAAGCAGTTTTCCAATCAACATCCTGACTTGAATTAGCATTATCTAACCATCCAGAAAATGATATAATCGCTTCATTACCTGGTTGCAGATTTTCAGTGACAGCTCGGCTTACGGAATATATATAATCAGTTTCAGGGGGATCTCCTTTATACCATTTAAGAATTTTCAATTTTAACAACTTGATTTTTATTTTATATTTTTGGTCGCGATTGTAAACAACCTTTGACTCCCAATAGTCACCCTGATTAACAAGACCACGAATATCATAAGGAAATGTGTGCTCATATTCGGGAATAATAAAAATATCTTCTACAAAAACCAACCCGACAAATTTTGCAGATTGCCAATCGTCCAAAACCGTTGTGTCGGTGGAAACTAATGAACCGACTACGGTATTTTGTTTTACATAGATGGAATGAGATGGCAAAGGATAAACAAGAAAAATAAAAATATAAAAAATAAGCCGGGTCATGTATTTTTATTTTAACATAACGACGAAAGCGACCCTTAGGTCGCCTCGCACCTCCCAGTCGAAACCGAAGAGGGAAATCATTACTACGTATCGGTATTCTAAATAAAAAATCAAGCTTAAAATACAAAAAAAAGACCTTTTTAAAAAACTCGCCATGATTTTGCTGTGATTTACTTAGATAGAGCGGGAAACAGCTGGATGTGCAAGGGTGAAGTTGTGACTGGTTGTTGTTGATTCCACTGGATTGTTGCCGTTTTACCCAAAGACCCAGTTTTTCCTTGGCCGACCGGGTATTTCATAGTTGCCTTCACCTTTGTATTAAACAATATCTGTTAAAATTAACTCATATAAAATCAATGCTCTCAATAATACTTTGAATATCTTTTCTAGTATCCGTTTTGTCACCTACTTCCATTCCAACACCTATCATAAAAACAGAGTTTCCCTTAGGGATAAACCACATTTCAGAGGACACTAAGTAAGTATCACCTTTTTTCGTATTAAGCTTATGACGTAAATGCACATAAGCCGCTTTTTGCCCACCCACCTCCACCTCTTTTGGTGAAGTTTTAATTTTAAAATCCATAAAACTCTTCTTTAAAGTCGGTAAAATAGCATTTACCATTTTTACCGGTTTAGAAGCATCCATACCGTGCAAAGATCTGACAACAACTTTCAAAGTAGGATTCAACTGATTATAAGGTTCTTTGTACTTGGCAATGATAACCAAGGGTAAAGTAGATTTTTGTATCATAGCTTGCTGAAGTTTTTTATCTTTCAACTTAATTTGTTCCAAACTTGTTAAATGAGATTTAACTGTCAAAAAATGCCATGATGTTGGTTTTGTTAATTTTAAACCAACTGTTTTATTTTCAAATAAGTTAGCGTCTGAATGTTTTCGATGTACACAAGATATGGAGAATATACATTCAATTAATAAAAAAGATAAAACAAAATAACGAACCATCTGCCCCCTCCTTCTGAAGAAAATAAGCTCATAAAGTATAGTTTGACATAGCAATAATGAAAGTCAAAAGCTTATTTACCTCATTATTAATAAGAAGAAAGTCACGACTTTATACTGTTTTCTTCCACAAGTTTCATAATAACCAACGTAGTTATATTTACGCACTTACTGATTTTTTTGGTTTTGTTTTTTTTCCTTTACCAAAGCAGGTAGATACTTATGATAAGGGCGTCGGCCTAAAAGACTTAATAATCTGTTATAAAGATTTTTATTATTAATCAAAGCTCCTGCCGTCCCCTCTCCTTCATCTATTTTTGTAAGTATGCTGTTTAGCCGTTTTAAAATCTGAGAAACCTCCTGGGATTTACCTTCAGAAAACATGTTAGAAACATTATGGACCGTTTTACCGGCTTTTTTAAGCGTTTTTTCTGAATTAAGTGAACGTATAGCAATTAACAATTCATCTAAAATAGAGGATACTTTATCCGCTGTGCCCTTACCCCCTAACAATCCAATTATTCCTGGTATTTTGCGTGTAGGAATATAACTGCCCGCCGGCAATTTCTTTCCTTTTTCACCAGCCGTTGTAATGGCTATATACTTATCTCCCAAAAAACCCTTTGTAGCCAACATGGCTTCCGACTGATCAGTAACAACCGGAGTAAATTTCCGTAAAACAGATATTGTAACCTGAACATCCCCCGTACTTTGTAAAAAGTGAATGCCCGTTACATTTCCGGCCGGCACTCCATTGACTGTCACCACAGAACCGGAAAATAAACCATCCACTTTTTTAAATTCCATCTTATATTTAGAAGTTAAATTAAAAAATGTTTGATTTTCCCCTAGCAAAAGAATGTAGGCGAATAAAAACACTACACCTAATAAGACAAAAATACCCACTCTGAGTTTTATATTTTTTTTTCGCTGACTCATTGAACCTCTCCTTGTTTAATACCTTTAATAAAATTATTCAAAAGTACATTATGACTTTTCTTAAAATTCTCCGGTGTACCTATAGCCTTAATTTTACCCTCACTTAATAAAGCAATACGATCACAAACTCTTAATGCTGTCTGCATATCATGTGTTACTATCACAGAGCTAGTTCCTCTTTTTTGAAGTTTCATAATTGTATTTTGCATATTTCTTTTTTTATAAGGATCCAATCCGGAAGTAGGTTCATCATAAAGAACTACTATTGGCTTTATAATAATAGCTCGTGCAATACCCATTCGTTTTTGCATTCCTCCTGAAAGCTCCATAGGAAGCATATCTTCACATCCTTCCAGCTCAAATTCTTTTAGTTCATTTAAAATAGCTAACTTAATTTTTTTTTCCGGCCAATCTGTGTGCTCTCTTAAAGGAAAAGCTAAGTTTTCATAAACCGTCATGGAATCAAATAAAGCTCCTCCTTGAAATACATAAGCGATTTTCTTTCTAATAGATACATATTCACTTTGATCCAAATCCAAAATATTACTACCATCAAATAATATTTTACCTTTTGTAGGATGCTCCAAACCAATAATAGAACGCAATATAGTGGATTTACCTTCTCCGGAACCTCCAATCAACCCTAAACATTCTCCTTTCTCAAGAGAAAAACTGACTCCTCTAAGTACTTTTTTTTCTTTAAAAGAAATAGACAAACTTTTTACTTCAATTATAAATTCCATTTTATACCATCATCCAATAACACTTTGTTAATAAATAATCTCCTAACACAATTAAAACAGAAGAAAAAACCACAGAGTTTGTCGTGGCATTCCCCACTTCATAAGTTCCCTTACTAACTTTTAAACCAAAATAACAGGCGGTTAGTATAATAAAGGAAGAAAAAAAGTAAGTTTTCATATAACCGGAGGCAAAATCATGAAGTTTTGAAGTATCTAACGCCTTGTAAAGAAAGTAAAATGGATCCAAATTGAGTTCAAAATATCCCACTACAACACCAAACATAATAGCTACAAAACAGGAAAATAAACACAAAATAGGTATTGCCACAAGCCCTCCTAAAAAACGAGGAATTACAATTCGCTTAATCGGAGAAGTCCCCAAGGCTAGAAGAGCATCAATTTGCTGGGTAACTTTCATTGCACCAATTTCCGCAGTCATTCCCGCTCCCACTCTACCCGCTAGAATCAGGGCTGTGAACACAGGGCCAAATTCCCGAAATATAGAAAGAGATAACACTTTTGGACTGTACATTTTACCACCAAATTTTTCCATTGTAAGTCCAAACTGCAAGGTCAAAACCATTCCGGCACAAGCTGAAGTGACAAAAATAATAGGAATAGATTTCCATCCTATCTCGTAAATT
>JANQSX010000243.1 GCA_028279085.1 Bdellovibrionales bacterium | reverse complement strand
AATAATGAAAATGAGAATAGCGTTTATTGGTAATAAACGCTATTTTTATTCACAATCCACCATAATCAATAAGACTCTTTCTTTATTTACATTTTATATTATTATCTTGCTCATTAAAAAATGATATAAAAAAGATTGGACTTTATATCTAATTTATCCGATAAATTAGATATATGATACCAAGGCTTATTAAATGTTCAAAGACTAAAAGTTTTTTTCTGTTTGGAGGCAGAGCTACTGGTAAATCTAGTTATTTACAAAAACAATGGTCTAAGACTTTCAATAAAAATGATCTTTTTTGGATTGATCTTTTAGAACCGGAAAAGGAAAGAGAGTTTAATCTAAGGCCCTCTCAATTGGTAGAACAGATTGAGGCATTAAAGAAAAAACCAAAATTTATTGTCATTGATGAAATTCAAAAAGTCCCTAAACTCTTGGATGTAGCCCATCATCTGATACAAAAAAAGAACATTAAATTTGCTTTAACCGGCTCCAGCATCCGAAAACTAAAACATGGTTCAGCTAATCTTTTAGCTGGAAGAGCTTTTTTATATAAGCTTTTTCCTCTTACTTTTTTAGAATTGAAAGATAAATTTAAATTGGAGCAAATTTTACAATTTGGAAGTTTACCTGAAATATTTAATTTGAGTTTGAAAAAAGATAAAATTCGCTATCTCAATTCTTATATTCATACTTACTTAAAAGAAGAAATTGTATCAGAACAAATCATCAGAAATATAGAACCTTTTCGCTATTTTTTAGAAGTTGCAGGGCAATGTAACGGTTCTATTCTCAATCACTCTAAAATAGCTAGAGAAGCAGGAATTAATTATAAAAGCTGTCAAAGATATTTTGAGATTTTGGAAGATACTCTTTTGGGTTTTCACTTACCTGCTTTTTCAATGTCTATTAGAAAACAACAAAACAAAGCCTCTAAGTTTTATCTTTTTGATTTAGGAGTAGCCAGAGCTTTAGCCGGGTTGATTGATGTTACAATTCAACCTGCAACTTATTCCTTTGGTCAATGCTTTGAACATTTTGTGATTGCAGAAGCTTATCGGTTAAATGAATACCTTGAAACCAATTATAAAATGTCTTATTTCCATTCAAAAGACGGTCTGGAAATAGATCTCATATTGCAAAAAGGTCAGGAGAAAATACTTATTGAGATAAAATCCAAAAGTAAACCAATATCAGATGATCTGAAAAACTTAAAACTTGTTAAAAAAGATATTCCTAAGTCTAAGGCTTTTTTATTTTCTCTTGATAAAACAGCAAGAAAAGAGGATGGTATTTTTATCCTTCACTGGAAGGAAGGTTTAAAAAAGATTTTTGGAATATCTTAATTTCTACTCTCTGATCTTTTTACTTTGTCATTCCTGTAAACTGAAAGCCCTTGAAAGGTCTAAACGACCTTTCAAGTTAACAATGTTACTCCTATAAACTGAAAGCCCTCTAAGGGTAAGAAAGCCCTCTAAGGGCTTTCTTTATTCCGGCAAAGACTCGTCATTCCGACAAAGACTCGTCATTCCGACAAAGACTCGTCATTCCGGCGAAGGCCGGAATCCACTTAAGCACTTTTTTTCAAAAGATAATATTCTCTATGATATTCCTGAATGTGTTTTCTCACTTCCGGACGCTGACTGTATTCAATGTAATAAGCAAGTCTCTTCGCTCTTGGTTTCTTTCTTTGCATATAAGCTCTATGGTAGTCTCGCTTTCTTGCTCTTAAACACCGAACCCTACCACAAGTGATACTCCTATTCGCCACCGGCTTAAACTTCCTCTTACAATAAAGACAAGTTTTCATAATAAATACAAAACAGATGATCTTTCACCTGTTCCTCTATAAACATAAAATAACCATCAACTTTTTCACATATTGTGCAACCTGAAATATCATTGACATTTTATACTGGACACATCGTTGCAGTTTATACAAAGGATGTCCAAAGGAATAAACTTACAACTGTTCTCATCAAATCATCAACACACCTTCTGCTTCCCTCTCTGAATCAAACACTAAAACAACCACATATTTTTTCACATTACACACACTTAGCGGACGCTGGCTCACACTTTCCTTGAGCAGAATTACATTCGGCAGTTTCTGTAGTCTGACAACCAGTGCAAGCCGATGCATTCGAACAGGAAACTACACCCCCTGGTTGTAATACGGCATCGCCGGAGGTAGGTTTACAATAACAAAATTTACTATCATTCGGCACATGCGTTAACGTCGTACCAGATTGTTGATAAAGACCTATGGTTTTAGCACCATTACCTGACTGAACATCTATAGAAACACATCCTTTATACTGACTAGAACCAAATTGTTGAGTCACTTCCATACAAAACTCTGGATCTTCTGATACACTATTAGCGCTGGTCGGAGTACGAGGATCTGAACAAGCACCACAACCCCCAAGACCGATAGCGTCCTTTGTGTTACAAGTACCACTACCAACTAACATACAAGCATTATAAGCTTTCTCAATAGACGATAAACTCGCACTTAGAGAACTTTTTGCGGCCGTATCTCTATAATCATTATAAGCTGGCACAGCAACTGATACTAGAATCCCAATAATCCCTACTGTAACCATAACCTCTAATAAGGAAAATCCTTTATTGTTCTTTATATTCATTTTTCCCTCCTTGATTTGTTTGTTTTAATTTTTTTAATTTCCTTTTGCTGGATTCCGGCCTGCGCCGGAATGACGAGCCTGCGCCGGAATGACAACTAAATCTGGAATGACAACCCATTAATGTTCTTCAGCTCTCACTCCTTTTGTTTGGTAGTGCTGTTTTAATTTTTTAACTTTTGTATCTGAATGAGCTTCGTTGATCTCGCCCTTCATATATTGAGAAAGTTCATAAAGATGATTTACCTTCCTGCATTCTTGAAATTGGTTGTGCCAAAAACGCCCAGACAGTGAGATTGTCGCTATAAGAAGCCCTGTATGTGTTAATACAAGAGCGGCAATAAATTTTTTGTCTTTCTTATTCATGTGTTCCTTCTTGCTGTCTGAGTTTGTGTGTTTACAAAAGTGCAGTTGCTCACAAACCAAGCGAATTTCAGCTAAAAATGACAATGGAGTTTTCTACTAATAAACGCTATTTTGTAAGTGAATGGACTGGGAAAAAGGCAGTCTTGAAGGTATGAAAAGCCATTTGAAAAAAAATGTTTTTACAGAGAAAAATGGGAATAAACAGACTAATTTTTTAAAAATGAGTCAGTAAAAAGCAAAACAAATGTCCTAAAATAAGACGATTGTTTATAAAAAGAAAATCTAATAACTACTTAATATAAAAGTATTTTTCTGTAATAAAAACTTTTATCAAAATAAAAAATTAAAAAAATTTTTTGGTTTTCACGAAGAGTTAAGAGATGATTGTTTTAGAGAATAAATAACAAAAATGAGAATAGCGTTTATTAGTAGTAAACGCTATTTTTGATCATAATCCAGTATAATCAATAAAGTTCTTTTTCTTCATTTATATTAATTTTTACAGGTTACAGACTCTACGGTGTAATCTTTTTTCCTTAGCATATCTATGAGGTTAACGGGGCCAATAAAATGAACAAGCCCGCCAGCAAGAAAAACACGATCACGAGTTTGATGAGCTTTTTCAAAACGAACAAGCCATTGAGTATTTCTTTCCAGTAAATTTAAAATGTACTCATTTCTTTTTTCAGCTGTTAGATTACTGAGATGTTTTTCAATGTCGTTAGCAGTTATTTTACCGGATTTATAATTTGCCAATTGATCCACAGACCACTGAAAAGGACAATTATAGGAAAACATTTTTATATCTCCGTTTAAGTAACCTATTTCCAACTGAAATTGAAAATCAGATAACTGATTAAAAGCTTCTGCCTTTTGTTTTTTTGTTTCCAGAAGATGCTCTCCAACAGAAATATCCAATTCCTGAATAGGGATCCCTCTAGAGTCAGCTTCATATGCAATTTGGCTGTCCAGTATTAAATCATTTACATCAGGAACACCATGCCTGCATAAATTATGTAACACTTTATTATAACCATATAGATTTAATTGCTCACTGATCCCTTTGCTTCTCAAAAACTCCTGACTGGCTTCATTTAATGCCTGAAATTCCCTACCATCCTTAGATAACATTAGTTGTTTACCAGCAGCATCAAACTTTTCACTTCTTTCTAAAAGGTAATTATGTTCTACGAATACAAAATCACTATTTTCCAGATGATGTTGAACATCCTTTGAACAAAGTAATTCATCAATAGAAATAAGGACATGTGCAGTACCTAAAAAATAAGAAGTTTTACCTTCTTTTTCCACTTTCCAAAAAAAGGGGTTGCTGGTTTGTGTAGGATTGGTTTGTAAAGTCTCTTCTGCAGTTACATAAGAATTATAAAAAACACACACAGTAGTTAGTAAAAAAACCAACCTATAATATGACTTGCTTTTAATTTTCATGTATATTTGTATAAGGAAAAATTCTATTTTTTCCAAGGTAAACCAAGAAAGAACTTTAAAGACAAAAACATTGAATGAATTTTTTACAAAGGTGTACTAAATATGATCGACTTATTTTGCTACTCCGAACTTGATTAGGAATCCAGAGGATAACTGAAGCTGATTCTGGATTCCGGCTCAAGGCCGGAATGACGAACCTATCGGAATGACGAACCTACTCCGGAATGACAAGCATTTTCTGGATTCCGGAACAAGTCCGGAATGACGAGCCTGCGCCGGAAGGCAACAGTTTTTTATCTCACATTTGGAAGTCACCAAAATTTTATTGAAGTTTTATGTTGACTAATAGAGCCATATATGGCATGATTCTATAATGAAAGTTGTATCTACCTATGAATTTAACAACTGGTATAAAGGATTAACCTTTCGGGAAAAAGCTCAAGTAGATGCTCGCATTGCAAGAATAGAAGAACACAATCACTTAGGAGATTGGAAATATATTGCTAATGGGTTGGCTGAATTAAGATAGAAAAATGGGAGACGAGTTTATTTTGCAAAACTAAAAGATAAGATTATTTTATTACTTATAGGAGGATATAAAAATGAACAAAAGAAAGACATTAAAAAAGCCTATAAACTCCTTGGAAAATATGCCGAGTTTGAAGGCTAAGAATAAAGTAAAGTTCACTGAATTGAAAGCTTCAAAAAGAATGAGAAACAAAAAATATGTTTCCAAAGCTTTATTTGAATGTTTGGCGGCTAATGATACGGAGGGATTTAAGGAAATTCTTCGTGTGTATCTAGAACTTGAAAATAAGGAGCAATTTGCAAAAGAGACAGGTATTCCAAGGAGAACTCTTTTTAGATTATTGTCTAAAAACGGAAATCCAACATTAAATAATATCTCCAAGATTATTTACCAGTTAAGTTCCTAATTTTTTATGAATATAAACCATTCCTGGTTACGTTGTTTTAATAAAAACTCATCGTGTTTTAAGGAGAATGGATTTTCATCCTGGTAAAAAGCGGTTGGAAAGTTTACGCATCTCTTTTTTTAAAAGCTGATGTTCCGGCAAACTTAACTGAGGATCTTTTTTTATCAATTTAAAACTCGCTTCTTTAGCCTGTTGATGAAGGCGACCATCCCGTACAAGGTTAGCTATGTTAAATTCAGGAAGCCCTGATTGCCGGGTGCCTAAAAACTCCCCGGGCCCTCTTATCTCCAAATCTTCTTCAGCAATTTTAAAGCCATCACTGGTTTTTTCCATAATGGAAAGCCGAAACTTAGCTTCTTCAGAAAATCCACCGGAAAGAATTAATACACAATAGCTTTTATACTCCCCTCTTCCTACACGTCCTCTTAATTGATGTAACTGAGATAAGCCAAAACGTTCGGCGTGTTCCACAATCATTACAGAAGCGTTAGCTACATCCACTCCCACCTCAATGACTGTTGTGCTCACCAATATCTGTATTTTTCCTTTTAAAAATTCAGACATAATTTCCTGCTTTTCCACAGTGGACATACGACCATGCAACAAACCTAATTTAAAATCAGGAAATCTCTCTTTGAGTTTTTCATACTCATCCACTGCATTTTTCAGATCCATTTTTTCACTTTCTTCCACCAAAGGATAAACCACATAAGCCTGGCGACCTTCCCGAATCTGATCTTCCAAAAAGCCCCAAACTTTATCTCTTTTGGAAGCCCAGGTTTGCTTAGTCACTATTGGTTTTCGCCCCTTGGGCATTTCATCAATCACAGACACATCCAAGTCTCCATATAAAGTCATCGCTAAACTTCGTGGAATAGGAGTAGCTGTCATTACTAAAAAATGCGGATGCACTCCTTTTGCTTTTAATAACCCTCTTTGATGCACTCCAAATCTATGTTGTTCATCAACAATGACCAAACCCAATTTTTTAAACTGAACAGTTTCCTGAATAAGAGCCTGAGTTCCTATGCAAAGAGAAGTATATCCACTCGCTAGTTTTTCTAAAATATTTCTTTTTTCTTTTGCACGAATCTTACCGGTCAGTAAAGAAACATTAACACCTAAAGGTTTTAAAAGAGAAAGTGCATTTTGATAATGTTGCTCCGCTAGAATTTCCGTAGGCGCCATAATAGCGCATTGAAATCCATTTTCTATAACCGGACAACAAGCGAGCAAAGCCACAACCGTTTTTCCACAACCTACATCTCCTTGTATCAACCGGTGCATGGGGTGGTTTTTTTGCATATCCACACCGATTTCTTTTAACACCCTTTCTTGAGCGTCTGTCAGAGAAAAAGAAAGAGATTGTTTGAATTTTTCCATAAGATCAGAATTAAAGTTTATGGAATAGGTTTTTTCTTTTTTGAGGCCGGACTTTTTTATTCCCATATAAAGTTGCAGAAGAAAAAATTCTTCAAAGATCAGACGTTTTTGCGCAGGAGAACGAAACTGCAAATAATCTTCAACTTGATCCTGATCCGGTTTGTGAATTTGCTGTAAAGCCGTAATTCGATCCACTAAATTGTTTTCCTTTCTCAACCATAAAGGCAAAGGATCAGAGTTTAAAAAATCTTTATTCTGTTTGAGGGCTGAAAAAGCAGTCGCTATCATTTTCCTGATTTTATTCTGACTGATCTTCTCTATCTCTGTATAAACAGGCACAATCGCATCCGTTTGCTCTTCATCAGCTTTAAAAGGATATACATCAGGATGATGAAATTCCGGTTGATTTCTATAGTAAGTCACACGTCCAACTACTTTTACTTTTTGATCAATTTCAAGGCCGTCAAAGTAACCTCTATAAGGAAGACGAAAATATTTACAATTTATCCAACCTCCTTTTGTTTTTATGACCATCTCATAAATCGTTTTTCTTCCTCTTGGTTTAAAAACTTTTTTCTTTGCAATATAACCATACAATGTGACATAAGAACCATTTACCAACTGAGAAAAATCATCAACAGCTCTTTGATCTCTGTAAGTCCGGGGACACCAATGAATTAAATCGCCTACAGTGTGTATATCTTTTTTAGCAAAAACTTCCGCAAGTCGCGGCCCCACCCCTTTTAAATATTGCAAACGCGCTGTTGGCTCAAGTGCCTTTACAGAATTAGATTTTTGCATGGTTGGTCTGTGCGTGGGAGGATGGATTTTTTCTTTTTTCTGTGATAACACTTCCCTCATTAAATACCTCACTTAAATAAAAAATACCCACACATATATTTCTTTATAGAATTTTTCCTGATCTTACAAACAAAAATTTGTAACTTAAGTTAGAAATTATAAGGCAACTACTTGTTGCACTTCTGATATTTGATTTTTTAAATGAGTTTCTATTCCCTGTTTAAGAGTAACAGATGAACTGGGACAGCCGGAGCAAGCTCCCTGCATTTTTAAAAATACAGTGCCATTTTCAAAACCGGCAAAAGCGATAAAACCTCCGTCCATAGCCACAGCAGGTTGAATTTCTTTTTCCAAAATCTGTTTAATTTTTTGAACTACATCGGAATCTTCTTCATTGACATTGTTTACACTGTCCGTTTCTGTTGATTTTTTTTCCAACATTTCTTCAGGAGGATATAAAACCACTTGTTCACTTTCTATATGTTCCTTAATCATTTGGGAAAGAGGCCCAGTCAAAACTTCCCATTCCACCCAGTCTTCCTTGTTGATAGTAATGAAATTAGAACCAATAAAAACTTTTGAGGCCCAGGGAAAGCCTAATATTTTTTGAGCCAAGGGAGACCTTCCCGCCTTTGCGATGTCCTCTGTTTCCCAATTTTCT
>JANQSX010000214.1 GCA_028279085.1 Bdellovibrionales bacterium | reverse complement strand
TATTTATTATATCTTCTCGCCGGAAAGAACTTGTTTTGCTATTCTATCCGGCATAGGGGTATATTCCCTCATTTGCATAGAAAAAGAAGCACGTCCCTGGCTAATAGATCTGAGTTCCGTAGCATAGCCAAACAAATGAACCAAAGGTGCTTGAGCTTTTATGACTTGTAAATGATTTTCTAAAGATACTCCCTCTATCTTGGCACGGCGGGCATTCAAATCACTCATTATATCTCCCAAGAATTCGTCCGGTGTAACTACTTCCAAGTCGAATAGAGGTTCCAGCAACTGCCCTTGGCTTTTTGTAAGAGCTTTTCTAAAAGCTTGAACAGCAGCGACTTTAAGAGCGGTTTGTATAGCTTCTTCATTTTCCCCTTGGTATTTGACCTCTTGTAAAGTAGCGTGAACACCTAGCAGTCGATAACCCATAAGTATTCCGGCATAAGAGGAATCTTCTACAGCTTTTTGAATAGCTGAAACAAATTCTTGTGGTATAGTTTTTTTAATTTGATTTTCAAATACTAAAGGACGAAGATCGCCATCAGGTGTTATCTTTAGAGTAATACGAGCGGATTGTTTTTGTTCTCCTTGAGTGCGTTCGAAGGAGCCAACTTCTTTAGCTGTCTTTAAAATCGTTTCTCTATAAGAAACCCTTGGAGGACCGGTATTCACTTGCACTTTGTGATCTTTAGTTAAACGGTGCACTAGCACTTCTAAATGGAGTTCTCCCATTCCCATAAGTAAGGTTTGCCCTGTTTCCGGGTCGGAAGAAATAAAACAAGAAGGATCTTCTCTTTGTAGAGCCTCTAATACTTTTATCATTTTTTTTTGGTCCACAGAGGATTTTGGTTCAATCACCATAGAAATAACAGGTTCAGGAAAAGAAATAGACTCCAACGAAACAGGATGAGCTGTTGGACAGAGAGTATCTCCTGTTTTGGTCCACTTAAGTCCCAGTATAGCTCCTATGTCTCCGGCTTTTAAGTAAGGAACTTCTTCTCTTAGTTTAGAGTGAATTTTCACTATCTTTTGGATTCTTTCTTTTTTTCCTTCTCTGGTGTTGAGAAGTTGAACACCACTTTTTAATTGTCCTGAATACACGCGGATATAAGTTAAGTGGCCGGCAAAAGGATCCTCCATTAGTTTAAAAGCCAGAACACAGACAGGATGCTCAAAGTCTGTAGGACAAGATACCTTTTCACCTTTTTTTCCTCCTACGCCTTTTTTAGGAGGTAGATCTAAAGGCCCAGGCAGATAATCCAACACGGCGGAAATAATTTGCTGCACTCCTTTGTTTTTAAAAGCGGAACCGCAA
Organism: Bdellovibrionales bacterium; assembly: GCA_028279085.1. GTDB lineage: Bacteria > Bdellovibrionota > Bdellovibrionia > Bdellovibrionales > UBA1609 > JANQSP01. The sequence goes on along the minus strand of JANQSX010000214.1, from coordinate 2,600 downwards.
AACACAGGAGTGACCTGTAAATTTAAAGTGGCTGTTCTAAGAGCTTTTTTTATATCCTCTGATGAAATATATTCTTCCGCTAAATATTTTTTCATAATTTTATCATCTGCTTCCGCGGCGCACTCAATGATTTTTTCCCGTGCTTCCTGTACTTGTTTTTTCTGTGTTTCAGGTATAGGGACAGTAGAATAATTTTCCCCGGATTCTTCCTGATCCCATATAAAGGCTTTTTGCTCAATCAGATCGATCACACCCTTAAAATCTGTTTCAGAACCAATAGGCAGTTGCAAACATAATGGAGTGGTTTTTAACTTATCAGTGATAGACTGTACACTGTTTTGAAAATCAGCTCCTATCCGATCCATTTTATTGATGAAACATAAGCGTGGGACATGGTATTTATCTGCCTGTCTCCATACCGTTTCACTTTGTGGTTCCACTCCACTGACTGCATCAAATACAACTATAGCACCATCCAGTACTCGTAAGGAGCGTTCTACCTCTATTGTGAAATCCACATGACCGGGAGTATCTATAATATTAATCCGATGATTTTTCCAAAAACAGGTGGTGGCGGCAGCAGTGATGGTAATACCTCTTTCCTGCTCCTGTTCCATCCAGTCCATGATAGTGTTACCGTCATGGACTTCACCCATTTTATGACTACGGCCTGTATAAAATAAGATTCGCTCTGTGAGTGTGGTTTTACCGGCATCAATATGAGCTATAATACCAATATTACGGGTTTGCTTTAAATCATCAATAGTTTTGATTTGCAGTGCGGGCAAGCTGTGCCTCTCCAGATAAAGAAAATTACCAATTATAATGAGAAAAAGCCCGATTGGACTCAGCCATACGATGCACGTCTTCTTTTTTCTTTATAGAAGTGCCTTTATTGTTATAAGCATCCATTAGCTCTCCGGCTAAACGATCCGGCATTGTTTTTTCTTTTCGTGCACGAGAATGCACAATGATCCACCGAATAGCTAAAGCGGATCGCCGCACAGGACGCACATCAACCGGTACCTGATAAGTTGCTCCTCCTACTCGTCTTGAGCGTACTTCTAAATTGGGTTTACAATTATCAATAGCTTTTTTAAATACGGAAACCGCACTTTCATTTGGGTATTTTTTACTCAAATTTTCCAAAGCACCATATACAATGTTTCTGGCTAGTTCTTTTTTTCCATCCCACATAAGCTTATTTATAAAATAGGTAACAGCACTGTCTGAATAAACAGGGTCAGCTTTTACTTCTCTTCTATGAATTTTACGACTGCGACGGGACATATCTTACCTCTTTTATTTTGCCTTCTTTGTTTTTTTTGTACCGTAACGAGAACGGCCTCTTTTTCTGTCTTTTACACCTTGAGTGTCTAAATGACCACGAACGATATGATACTTGACTCCTGGTAAATCCTGTACTCGACCTCCTCTGACTAAAACTACTGAGTGTTCCTGCAGAGTATGCCCTTCTCCCGGGATGTAGGAGTTAACTTCAAATCCATTAGTCAGGCGGACCCGTGCTACTTTCCGAATAGCGGAGTTAGGCTTTTTGGGAGAGCGGGTGAATACACGGGTGCAAACCCCACGGCGTTGAGGGCAGGAAGTAAGAGCCGGTGATTTTGTCCGGGTTCTCTGCACTTTTCTGTTATCGCGAATCAACTGGTTTAAAGTAGGCATAATTGTTCCTTTCCAGAATATTCAAATATAAATATAATTGCACCAAAGTCAAATTATTTAAATAAAAGGCTCTCTCTTTACTCATAATCTGGAGCAAAAGCTCATACATGCGTTTTGCCACAAAGCGGACTTCCAGTCGCTTTGTGTTCAAATCCGAACTCGTTTTGCTCCAGATTATGAGTAAAGAGAGAGCCCCTTGAAACTCTTAATTTAGTTTCAAAAAGCTCGGAATATAAAATATTGACATAATTTATTAATATTTTTAAGATATTTTACATGTTTGTAGTGAAAAGAATCTTTAATTGTTTTATTGTTTTATTGTTTTTTGTAATTTTTGATTCATGTAAAATAGAAAAACCTAAGCCAAAAAATACTGAGACTAATATTGAAGCTGCCAACCAGCCACCTGATGAAGAGAAATTAAAACAAGAGAAATTAAAAGAACAATTATGTAAGGGTTTAGATGAAACAATTACTTGTTTTGATCGTAATAATTTCAAATCTGGTGATCAAGCAAAAATAGTGAATCCATCAGAATGTTTTGAACAATTAGCGCAACAATTTAAACAAAATGAAGCACTTGTTACTACTCCTGAGCAAGATAAAAAATTACCTCTTCGTATGGATCATATCGGCTTATGTGTGTCTCAGTTTAGTGCATCACTTAAGGCCACCAATTCTGTTTCGATACAAGAACTTAACGAGTTCGTAAAATGTTCTATCGATAATGTAAATGAGATGAAAAGCATATTGGGTTGTAAGTAAGTAAAAGGGGGAGGGAATATGAAAATAATTATTTGTATTGTTCTATGTTTCAGTCTGAGTTTACTGAGCGGATGTGCCTGCTCTTATTCTTCTGGGTTGGGGGATGTTTAAAGACAATTAGTTGGATGTGAAAACGGCACAGGTGGGAATTG
>JANQSX010000207.1 GCA_028279085.1 Bdellovibrionales bacterium | reverse complement strand
TATTCCTGAAAAAGCGGAAGCGGTGAAACAACGCTTGGATAAAGTCATATCTGAAATTTATAACCGCCTCCCTGATGAGGCAGAGTAATACAAAGAATCCTATTCAAATATACGACAATGGATATTCCTTAATGTTCATCCGCCTGGTTTTTAGAATTTATACTAGTTAAAAATATGAAAGTTCTTATTTATATTTATAGTTTTTTTTGTTCTCTTAAATTAGCTGTTTTTACTCTTTCAGCCTTAATTATTTTATTTGCTATAGGTACTTTTTATGAGTCGGCTCATGGGCGGTTGGCTGCACAGGAAGTTATTTACCGTTCTTATTGGATGACTTTCTTTGTTTCTCTTCTGGGGTTGAATATTATTGCTGTGATGATTGATCGTTGGCCCTGGAAAAAAAAGCATATTGGTTTTTTACTCGCGCATTTTGGTATTATTTTTGTGATTGTCGGTTCACTCATAACCCGTTTTTATGGAGTGGATGGCAATATGCGCTTAATGCTTAATAAAAGTAATGATCAAATTAATACTTCTTCTGTTTTATTAATGGTTTATTCCTCTTTTGATGCAAAAAATCTCACTGAGCTTTATCGCGAAAAAGTATCTTTTTTTCGTCATTCTCCTAGCCAAAAAAAACCTCATTTTATTTCCCTGGGTTCGGATATTTTAGAAATAAATAATTTTTATCCTGTAGCCACAGCTCGTGAAACTTATCAACCGGCATTAAGAGGGGGTCCGGCCTTGCGGTTTCAGATAAAAGGAAGTCGAGCGGAAATGGTCAGGTGGGTGTTTAAACCCCCCGGGATGAATAAGGTAAAATTATCTTTGGGACCGGCGCAGGTTTTTTTACTTGATTCTTTTTCTGATATGAAAAGTGAAACTCTAGATCGTCCCAGTCTCTTATTAGTTTCTCTTGGAGAAAAAATACAATACGAACTGCGTAAACCGAAATCGGATAAGATATTAAAAGGTTCTTTAAAAAAAGGCTCTGTTTTAAAAACGGGTTGGATGGATTTTCAATTTCGTTTAATTGATTATATGCCACAGGCTTTGCCTAATACAATTTTTACTCCCAGAAAAAAATCAGGAGAGCGAACTAACTCAGCTATTCAAGTGGAATTTAAAGGAGAAAAAAGATGGATGGGGCTTAACTCGCATTTATTTTTTTTCGATGAAGAGAAAGTGTATGTGATAGCGTATATGAATGAAAGAAAGAAACTAGGGTTTCATTTAAAGTTGAAAGACTTTAAAATCACTCGTTATCCATCTAGTTTCAAAGCCGCTTCTTATGAAAGTGAAGTGCAGGTTAATGAAGAAAAAAAAATAGAGTTGATTTCCATGAATCACCCTTTAAAGTTTGCCGGTTACACTGTTTATCAGTCCGGTTTTGAAGAGAATGAAGAAGGTGTGCCGATAGCTTCTGTGTTTTCTATCAATAAAGATCCGGGCCGGTTTATTAAATATTTTGGTTCTCTTCTCATTGTTTTGGGTTCTTTTGTATTGTTCTTAAGGAGAAACCGTCGTCATAGATCTAGGTAAATGTTCATCTTTTAATTTGAAGATATTATTTTTTTAAATTAAGAAACTTTAATTATTAGCTAAATAAAAATCCTAAATTTCAAAATGAGAAAAATATATGTAAATTTTACAACTTTAAATATTAAAGTTGTAAAATTATTATTTTAAGTATTAATATTTCTTAGATATGTTTTTGCTTAAAAAGTTTTTATTTTTTTCTGTTTTTATTAGTCTTTTCATTCCGTTCGCGAGCTTTGGAGTGTGTGAATATCTTTTTTCCGAACTTTACACTGAGTTAAAGCTTTCTAAGAGAGTGGTAAGGAGTCTTTATAATGCGGATATTCGTACTATTGAAAATTTGACCTCCAAAGCTGAATGGGAACTTATGAAACTACCTCGCTTTGGGAAGAAAGCTCTTAGAGAAGTGAAAACAGTTTTAAATGAAAAAGGTTTAAGTCTTTTTTATTCTTCTGATCCTACAAATGTGAGTTCTTTTAGGTTTTCTACTCGTGTTAATAATGTTTTTTATAATGCAGGTATTCATACTATTTCAGATCTCATCTCTATGACGGAAAAGGAAATTAAAAGATTACCTCACTTTGGGAAAAAGTCTTTTAAAGAAGTAAAAGAAGCTTTGGCTACAAGAGG
>JANQSX010000172.1 GCA_028279085.1 Bdellovibrionales bacterium | reverse complement strand
GTAAAAAAGCTAAAGGGGCACAGGAAGCGCATGAAGCTATCCGTCCCTCCGGGGAGCGTTTTGTTGAACCGAAAAGAACGAATTTAAGTGGTCAACTCTTGAGTTTGTATGAACTAATATGGAAAAGAACTTTGGCTTCTCAGATGAAGGACTGCATTCAGAATCAGGTGCGAATAAAAATGGAAGTTGAACAATCTATGTTTCAAAGTTCAGGAGTCACTATTCAATTTCCCGGGTTTTATTTGATTTATGAAGATCAAAAAACAGATGAAGTAAAACTTCCTGATTTAAAAAAAGGTGAGAAAGTGAAATGCTTAAAAATGGAAGCGCTTAAGCATGAAACGAAACCGCCTGCTCGTTATACGGAGGCCTCTTTGTTTCAAAAGTTGGAGAAAGAAGGAGTGGGACGTCCTTCTACTTATGCCAGTATTATTGATACTATTCAAAACAGGGGGTATGTAAAAAAGGAAAAGAATACACTAATACCTACTTTTACCGCTTTAGTGGTGAGTCGTTTTTTACATCAAAATTTTCCGGATTATGTGGATGTGCAGTTTACCTCTGAAATGGAGAAAGATTTAGATGATATTGCTCGCGGGAAAAAAGATCATGTTAAGTATCTTAAATCAGTTTACTCAGGTTCAACCGGTTTAAAAAAATTGGTTGAAACTCAAGAAAAGAAGATGAAAGATCAAACTTTTCGATCACTCACTTTAAAAGGTTTTGAGGATTACTCATTTAATGTAGGGCCTTTTGGAGCTTATGTATCCAGGAAAAACGGCAAAGAAGATATATCCGCTTCTCTTCCGGCAGGTATTTACCCGGGGGAAATTACAAAGGATACAATAGAGCAGCTCATTGAAAATAAATTAAAGGGAGGTCGATCTTTGGGAAAAGACCCTGATACCGGTCAAGAAGTGTTTTTAGTTTTGGGTAGATATGGACCTTATGTAAAAATGGATTTGAAAGAAGGAAGTAAAGCAAAAAAAACAAAAAAAAAGACTAAGAGCGGTAAAAAAGTTAAAACAGCTAAGAAGAGTAAAACCATGTCTTTATCTCCTTTTTTTGATGAAAATACTATTACACTTAAAGGAGCTTTAAAGTTATTGGAGCTTCCAAAAGTATTAGGTTTGCATCCTGAAACAAAAAAAGAAATCAAAAAATCAATAGGTCGTTTTGGTCCTTATATAGTACATGCAGGAGATTTTCGATCCGTTCCGCCGGATATTTTTTTTAATATTGATTTGAAATATGCTGTTCAGCGTTTAAGTGAAGCTAAAGGAAAATCCTCTCGTGTGTTAAAGGACTTGGGTCAGCACCCTGAATCAAAGGAATCTGTTCAATTATTAAAAGGTCGTTTTGGTCCCTATATAAAGTACAATGGAAAAAATTACTCACTGCCTGCTGATTTATCACCGGATAATCTGGATCTAGATTCTGCTTTAAAATTAATAACGGAAGGTGTGAAAAAAACAGGAAAAAAAACAAAGAAAACAAAAACATATACGGCGGCATCAAAGAAGAAGAAAATATTAAAAAAAACAAGTTCTACAAGGAGAAAAGCTGCTAAGAAAGCAACAGTTAAAAGAAAAAGTACAAAAAAAGGTAAATAATTGTAGAAAGTCCAGGTTCTATCTGGACTTATATTAAAAAAATCAGTTACAATTTTTCTATTAAGATAGATTTGGCAAAGATAAAACATTATTCTAAAAATTTAAAAAATACTGTATTGAACCTGGTCGGGCCTTTCATCTTCTTTATCCGGCTTTTTGGAACAGGGAAGGAAAAAAAATGAAAACTATTTCTATACTATTAAAATATATTGCGATTTGTATATTCTTTGTTTTTCCCTCTTTTATTTATGCTGTAGGGCTGGAGTGCGACTATGTTCATGATATTCAGGAAAAATATTTGGATTTACATATTAATTTTTCTAATTTTGATAGAAAGAAAAAAAAGTTTAAATCTGAGTTATCTAGATTAGAAACAAGGGTAAGGGATCAATTCATTAAGTCTATTGATTCTGAAAAATTATACTTTACTCAATCAGATATTAACAACATTAGAAAGAAGTTAAGAAATATATTTGCAAAAATAAAAAAGAAAGACTGCTCTAGTTTAGATAAAATTTACTCTCTGTATAATAAGAGAGTCTCTGAGAGAGTGAAGTTAGCAAGTGAGTATTTGAAAAAGGATTTCATTTTAGAGCCGATGATGAAATTAACTTTGGATGCTCGAAAAAGAAAAAGAAAAAGAACAATTCGACAAATCAATACTTTCCATAAGAAATACATTCAATATCAGATGGCAAATGCTATTATTGCCAGTGACAAGGAAGCTTATGAAGAGCAAGTAGTGGAAGCTAAAAAAAGCATTCTGCGTAATTATAATCGTTTAGGTAAGCAAGTAAAAAGTTGGGCGGTTAATCTTTCTAATCAGGAAAAGAAAAAGTGCTATCAAAGAAAAAAGTCCTCCGGAGAGGTTACTATTTGTAAACCTTACAAATGGTACTCTATATACTTAAACAGCTTTGCTAAAGGTCTTGATCCTCATTCCGGTTATCTTTCTCAAGAGGATTATGAAGACTTTGAAATTAATATGAAACTTTCTTTAGAAGGTATTGGTGCCAGTCTTAGCACCAAGTATGGGCATACTGTAATTGAAAGACTTATTCCAGGAGGAGCGGCAGCGCGTTCCGGGAAGCTAAAATCAAAAGATAAAATTTTAGCAGTTGGCCAGAATGCTAAAAAGATGGTGAATATTTTTGAAATGGATTTAAGAGATGTTGTGAGTATGATCCGTGGTAAAAAAGGAACTCCTGTTTATTTGAAAATTCTGAGAGTGAATAAAAAGAAAGGTAAAAAGAAAAAAATATTTACTGTCCGTTTGATTCGAGATCGTGTGAATTTGGAAGATCAGGCCGCTTCTATTTATTATTTTGATCGTAAAGTGAATAATAAAAAATATAAAGTGGGGGTGATTCATCTTCCTTCCTTTTATGGGGAAGGACGTTTAGGAGGGCGCTCTGTTACAAAAGATGTAAAAAAACTTCTTTATCAGGCAAGAAAGAAAAAAGTGTCAGCTATTGTTTTGGACATGTCCAACAATGGAGGTGGTTCTTTGACGGAAGCTGTGTATTTAACCGGTTTGTTTTTTGCAAAAGGAAATGTTGTTCGCCAACTGGTTAAGACAAAAACCGGTAATCGTTATCTCACTTTACCGGATGATGATAAAGGGGTTGCTTATGCAGGTCCCTTAGTTGTTTTAGTGAATCGCGTGAGTGCCAGTGCTTCAGAAATTGTTTCAGGAGCATTAAAATCTTATAAGAGAGCTGTAGTTGTAGGTGGAGATCATACTTTTGGAAAAGGGAGTATTCAGCAGGTTGATAGGTTACTTCCAGGTTTAGGTTCTATCCGTGTTACGGTGGGACTTTTCTTTATTCCCAATGGATTATCCACTCAATTAAAAGGAGTGACTTCAGATATAAGTTTTCCAAGTATTCTTTCCAATGATGATTTTGGAGAAAAAACTTTGGATTATGTCTTACCTGAACAGGAAATTCCTAATTTTGTTTCAAAAAGCGCTTATGTATCCAAAGGGGAAAACAAATGGTCGCCGGTGACTAATAAAATGATTGCATTTTTAAAAAAGAATTCTGTGAAGCGAGTCAAAAAAAATGAAAAGTTTGAAGAAATTCAAAAAGAAATTTTGGAAATGAAGGAGAAGAAAAGAAATGGATATGTGACTACTATTGCTCAAGTATTTGATCGAGCAAAAAAAGAAGATGAAAAGGAAGAAAAGAACGGACAGAAAAATAAAGAAGATAATGACGATATGGATGAAGCCGCTATAAAAAAGAGATATATGGAACGGCCTGCCATTCAGGAAGCTGTAGATATAGCTGTGGATCAGGTGCATTGGACACAAAAAACCAATTTAGCTCAGAAAAAATGACTATCAAAAAATATAATAAAGAACTTCCCCCGGAGTTACTGTTAAAAATTTATCATTTAATGGTAAAGTCCCGGGTGCTGGAAGAAAGAATGATTCAAATCTATAAACAAGGTCAGGCCCACTTTTGGATCGGGGGTCCTGGTGAAGAAGCCTTTAGTGTGCCCTTAGGTTTATTAATTAAAAAAGGTCGCGGTTTGGAGTATGATTGGCTCCATTTACATTATCGAGCGACACCTACTCTTGTTGCTATGGGGCTTCCAATAAAGGAAGCTATTCGTTTAATTATGAATAAAGCTACGGATGTACATACAGGGGGAAGAAACTTTTCCAATCATTACTGTGTGCCTAAGTGGAATGTAGCTCCTGTAACTTCTGTGATAGAAACTCAGTACAGTACCGCTTTGGGGACTGCTCATGTGCAAAGTCGTTCTCAAACCTCCGCTATTACTGTTGTAACAGGAGGGGATGCCGGTACAGCAGAAGGGGATTTTGCTACTTGCTTAATATGGGCTTCTCGTCCTGCTAATCCTTTACCTATGCTCATTACTGTTCAAAATAATAGCTGGGGTATTTCTACAGCTTATCAAGGACAGCATGGTGAAGATCACATTATAGATCGTGGAAAAGCTTTTAACATAGATACTGTATTAATTAATGGAAATGATCCGGAAGAAAGTTACACAGCTTTGGAAGAAAAAATAAAATATATTCGTGAAAAGCGTCGTCCGGTTTTGTTGGAAGCTCTTGTTTCTCGCTTATATGGACATTCTTCCGCTTCCGGAGCTAATCCGGTAAAAGATGAACCTTGTTGTATAGCTTTGTTTGAAAAGAAATTGAGAGAGCGAAATATAATGACAGAGCGAGAGCAAAAGAAAACATGGGATAATTTGAAAGAAGAAGCCAGACAAGCCCAACGGGAAGTGAAAGAAGAGTCCAATCCGGAGTCCGGATCTATTTGGAGTCATGTGTATGCGAACAATGAAAATGCAGACTGGAGAAAATTTTAATTTAGCCGTCATTTCCGGATTTAATTTTGTCATTCCGGTAAGAGCTTGTCATTCCGGACTTGATCCGGAATCCAGTAAACTGAAAGCCATTTTGATGGCTTTCACTATTCCAGCGAAGCCTCGTCATTCCGGCGAAGCCTCGTCATTCCGGCGTA
>JANQSX010000167.1 GCA_028279085.1 Bdellovibrionales bacterium | reverse complement strand
TCTGAAACAGAAAAACTAAGAACTTTTTTTTCTTTACTCACACAAAAAGAAACTATATCTGTCAGGCAATATTCCTCTTTAGGGTTGTCATTTTTAACTTGTAATAAAAAAGATCTTAAACAATCAGCTTTTACCAGATAAATACCGGCATTAACTTCATTAATTTTTTCCGATTCGTGGGTCAGAGATTCTTTTTCAGCAATAGCGGTTATCTTCCCTCTCTGACGAATAATTCGACCATAATGACCAGGTTTTTTTTTTACACAAGTTCCAACACACAAATCCGCTGACTCCTCCCTAAACAGTTTAATCATATTTTCCAGATCAGAAGAAGATATTAAAGGATGATCACCATTCACAATTAATATATGATCTTTTAATTGATCCAATCCGGCACTTGATACTGATGCCGCTGTGCCTTTTTTTTCTTTTTGAAAATATAATTGCGCTTTAAAAACTTCTGTTATCGGTTGCATTAATTGATTATGCTCTTCATTAATCACTACACGAATCTCAGTCACATTAGTTCTTTTCAATGCAGTTAAAATGCGAACCAGAATAGGTTGCCCCGCCACAGGATGCAAGCTCTTCGGTAAAGAGCTTTGCATGCGACTGCCTTTTCCGGCGGATAAAACTATAGCCGTTATAAGTGCTTTGTTCATTTACGCACTTTCACCTAACTACAAGTAAAAGGTCAAGTATTTTATTTAAAGTAAATAGTCAGGAGTATCTATGCCCTAATAATGAAAATTTATAAATTGATTTTAAAGAGTGCTATTCTTAAATTGTTTCTGAATATCGTTTAACATATTTTCCAGTTTTTTAATATCAGCACTATTTTGAAGATCACCAAGCTGTTGAAGATTACCTGATTTTTGTAAATCCTCAAGGTTTCCAATACCCTTAAGTTGCTTTTGAAGATCATTAAACTGTTGAAGGTTACCTAACCTTTGTAAATCCTCAAGACTATTGATACCTTTAAACTGTTCTTGAAGACTTCTAAACTGCTGAAGGTCTCCCAGCTTTTGAAGAGCCCCCAGTTTTTGCAAATCCTCAAGACTACTGATACCTTTAAGTTGCTTTTGAAGATCATCAAGCTGTTTAGGATCTCCCAGTTTCTGTAGTCCTTCAAGCCCTTGAAGATCAAAAGTGGAAAAGGCTTTTTCCTTGCTTGTATTAGCTACTGCAAAACCATGAAAAAAAAACCAAAAAAAGATTAATAAAATCTTCATAAACTCTTATAATCATCGGCTATATAAGTTAAAACTTTAATGCCCTGTTGTATAAGCATTTAGTTGAAAAAATATAAATTACTGATATTATTACTCTTTAATAAAAGTAAAAAAAGATGGAATAAAAATTACAAATGCCTGGTTCTCGCAAAAAAAATAAAAGCACAACAGAGCTTGCGGAAAAAAAAAAGCAACTTGAATTTTTGCAAAAAGCCATAATGAGTATCTATTTATCCCGAACAGAAGAAGATTTACAAATTGCTGTTAATAAAACACTACCTGCATTATGCCAAGTGGATAGCATTAAACTCACGCATCAACCCAACTCTAAAAAATCAAAGCACACTTATAACTATTCCTTTGTGCACAATAATAAAGATTATTCTTTTCTTTTTTATAAAAATACAGGCATCACGGGAAAAGAAAAACCTCTTTTAAAACGAGTGGGAAAAGCCCTGGAATCCACTTTAATAAGCATAGAACAATATAAACAACTTAAGATCAATAAAGAACAATGGGAGCTGGCTTTTGACACTATAGCCACACCTATATGCTTAACGGATTTAAAGGGAAATATATTAAGAACAAACAAAAATTTTAGAGAAAAAACAAAGATGTCTAAAAAAGATCTTTTACAGAAACATTATTTTACTGTATTTTTTGGAAAACCACCCTCTTCTTCCCAATCCTATCAGGAAAAAAGAAGAGAAAACTTATCAATCCATGGAAAAAATGAAGTGTTTGAAATTTCTCTCCAAAAAATTTCACAAAATACAGAAAATGAAATTCAGTTAGTTATTTTAAGAGATATTACTGAACAAATAAAAATGGAACACAAAGTGGCTCAATCTGTTAAGTCAGCGGAAATGGGTGTCATTTCCAGCAGTATTGCTCATGAACTTAATAACCCTATAGCCGGGGTTCAGGCCCTTTTACAAACTTTGGAAATACAAAAAAAACACACAGAATTATCCAAGGACTTAAAAGAAATGTCACTGGCTATCCAAAGGTGTAATCATATTATTAATAAACTTTTAAATATTCATCGCTAGAACTTGTATAAATACATATATATAATATATTATGTGCTTATGAAATTTATTTTATTACTAACCGCTTTATCTTTTCTTGCTTTTAACTCCGAGTTAATCGGTCAGCCGGGTTTTACTCAAATAAAAAATGTACAGAGTTTAACCAAATCGGGTTCTGTTAATACAAATCCTTCAGCTTCTAAAAAATCTTCCGAATCCGATCCATCCGAATCCGATCCAAAGAAAAAACAACCAACTAAAGAGGCACTTACAAAAAAACTAATAAATAAAATTTTTAGAAAACTTCAACCTAGTCCTTTTGAACCTACGAAAGACTCTTCCCAAAAAAAAGATAAGACAGCTTCTAAAGCTACCAGGGAAAAAGATAAAAAAGCGGCTGATGAATCTGAAAGTTCTGCCTCTAATAAAGATTTAAAAGCAAAAAAACAAAAAAACAAGGTAAATAAGGTTAGTAACAGTAAAGAACCTTCCTCCCCTTCTAAAAAAACTTCACCTGTTGAACATATCCCACACAAAAAGCCTTGTACAATAGAATTGAAAGTGGAAGGAGTTATCGGAGCTGCTACTTTAGATATTCTAGAGAGGTCTATTTACAAGGTAAAAAAACAAAACTGCTCCGCTTTACTCTTGCTTATAAATACCCCAGGGGGACAGCTTCTCAGTACTCGTAAAATAGTGGATCGCATTCTTAACACGGATTTTCCGGTTTTGTGTCTGATACACCCGGCCGGTGCTCATGCCGGTAGTGCGGGAGCTATTATTATGCAAGCCTGTCATGTCAATGGCGGAATTGAAACCACTAATATCGGAGCAGCCACACCTATTGCAGGTGGTGGGCAAGAACTCTCTAAAGATTTAAGAAAAAAGATGATTAATGATACAACCTCCTGGTTGGATTCCCTAACTCAATTAAGAAAAAGAAGTAAAAAATTCGGACGAGAAATCATTACGGAAGCTAAAGCTTTAAGCGCTCAGGAGGCAGCTAAAGAAGGAGGTATTGATTTTGTAGGAAAAACAAAGCAGGAGTTTTTAACATTTGCAGAAGGACGGGAAGTCACTGTCAAAAATGGAAAGATGGATATCGTCCAGGTAGGAAATGTCATTCCCTTTAATTTGGGTTTTCGTTATCGTTTAATATCTCTTATCACTGAACCGGAGATTATTTATATTCTTTTTACCGGTAGTCTTCTCTTACTCTACTTTGAAATTACCCACCCTGGTCTGGGAGCCCCCGGTATTTTAGGAGCTATAGGATTGATATTATCTTTTGTGGGTATGCATAAACTTGATTTTTCCTGGGCAGGATTGATATTACTCTTACTCAGTATGGCTTTGTTTTTAGCAGAAGTTTTTATTTCCGGATTTGGCATTTTTGGCGCTTCCGCTATTGTTTCTTTTTTCTTAGGCAGTTTTTTGCTGTTTGATCCGGCTAAAACAGGTGGAGTGGATATTCCTATTTCCCTTATCCTTTCTGTTACTGCTGTATTCGCCATTCTCATGGGAATTATCACATGGTTAGCTGTGAGCACTTTTAGAATAAAAAGAAAAAGCAGTATTAGTGATGATTTTATAGACAAAGAAGCTGCTCCGGCAACAATAATGCAAGTAAATAAAGATGGTATTTCCGGTTTTGCTTTAATAAATGGGGAAAATTGGCGTTTTCAATCCAAAACAAAAGTAAAGAAAGGGGATAAAGTAAAAGTACTGAGCTATAAACACTTAACATTGGAAGTAGAACCGGAGAATTCACAAGGACAATAATTCAAGCTTTATTACTTTCTTCTTATTTTTTAATTGACTTCTATGTATGCTATCAGTAATTTTTATTCATTATGGAAGGAAGTGCCTCTATGTTTAGTATGAGTACTATTTTAGTCATCTTAGCTTTTTTAGCTTTTTCCTGCATTAAAATCCTGCCTGAGTGGAAAAGAGGTCTGGTTCTACGATTCGGACGATTTGTGGGTATTCGTGGTCCTGGGTTGATTATCCTTATTCCGGGAGTGGAAAAAATAATTCGGGTTGATACCCGAACCATTACTATGGATATTCCTCCTCAAGACGTAATTACTTTGGATAACGTTAGTTTAAAAGTAAATGCTGTGCTTTATTATCGTATTACTGATCCGGAAAAAGCCATTACAAAAGTGGAAGATTATCACTTTGCCACTGCTCAATCAGCACAAACCACTCTACGCTCCACTTTAGGTAAATACCAAATGGATGATCTTCTTTCCCAAAGAGATAAGATTAACCATTCCCTACAAGATATTTTAGACCACGATACAGAACCCTGGGGTATTAAAGTTTCAAAAGTAGAAGTTAAACATATCGATCTACCAAAAGAAATGCAAAGGGCTATGGCCCGTCAGGCGGAAGCGGAAAGAGAACGTCGGGCAAAAGTCATTAGTGCGGACGGAGAATTTCAAAGAGCGGAAAAATTAAAAGACGCTTCTCAAATTATTTCATCTTCTCCCGCGGCTATTCAACTGGCTTATCTACAAGCTTTAAACGAAATCTCCGGCGAAGGAGCAAAAACTATTGTCTTTCCTATCCCGATGAATATTTTAGAAGCCTTCCAAAAAGCGGCTACTCAAAAAGATCCAAACTAATAAACTGAAAGCCATTTTGATGGCTTTCACTATTCCGGCGAAGGCTCGTCATTCCGGCGAAGGCCGGAATCCAGTTCAGAATGACAATGTAACAA
>JANQSX010000157.1 GCA_028279085.1 Bdellovibrionales bacterium | reverse complement strand
ATGTTTATCGTACGGGAACCCGCTGGAAAATCTCTCCCAATGCCAATCTGGGACTGGAGTTTAGCCGCACTGAAAATGGAGAGGAAAAAGATGAAGATCTTATGCTCCGTGGCCGCTTTAGCTGGTAGATTCCTGCTGGAAGAATGAAATATCTTCTTTCTATCCTTCTTTTTTTCTCAATGCAGGCTAAAGCAACTTGTGCTTTTGGTTTTAGCAAAAAAGCAATCCTTCCGGAGCAAAAAAAAAGTTTGGAAGAGGCTTTTAATAAACTGCAAGCGGCAAAAGAAAATTTATCCAATCCAAATGAAGAATACATTATAAAAATGAGCAGGTTTATAAAGGCTTGGCAGGAATACGAAAGAGAGAAAAAAAGATAATGCTTTGGCCACCAATTTGCTTTGGCCACCAATTGATTGTTGCTTTTGATTCAGAAATAAGGAATGATTATAAAACGGGGGTTGCGGCAATTATAGAAACACAAAGCAAGAACCTTAATGACCGTCAGCTACCATTGAGGTAAAGAGCAATGAGATATTTTATCCTTTTATTTTATGTGTTTCTTTTTGTCAATGGTTATCCTGCCAGCGCTCTATCAGAGACAGATAGCAAAGAAGCTATAGAAAGAAAATTAAGAGAAATTAAAAACAATCAAAATAATCTCTCATCCAAAGCCGAAAAAGGAGATGCTGATGCCCAATACAAATTAGGCTTGCTTTATTTACATGAGGATTTTAACGGTGATAGAAATGGGGAATATTTTGATGGTTTTAAGGAGGGAAAGAGTTTATTAGAATCCGCAGGAAAAAAAGGTCATGTAAAAGCTCTTTATGTTTCTTATATGGTAGGAAAAGCATCCGGTTCCAGAGATGAGGAAAATTTAAAATGGCTTAGAGAATCATCTGATGCTGATTATGTTCCAGCCCTTCACCAAATGGGCCTATATTATCATTATAAGGGTGCTACCCCTGATGGTTATTTTCCTGATGAACAAGATAATAGAAGAGCGGCTGATTTTTTTAAACGAGCGGTATTAAAGGGATCACTTCGATCACAGGCTCGTTTAGCTTATTTATATTCTAAGGGCTTAGGTGTTCGTAAAGATATAGACAGAGCTTATATCCTGTATTTAGACGCCGCTCAAAGGGGTTTATACAGGGCATACAGCCGGATCGCTTTAGATTGGCATGATAGAGGCGGAATAGACCCAAATCAAGAAAAGTTTGATGAGTATTGGTGGAAATATAAAAACAATGAAGATAGAGAGCCTTTTTGTGGAGAAGATGAACAGGGAAGAGATTATGTCTGCAATCAAAATGACGGACCGCCTTCAATAGTATATCAATTTTTCCTTAACTTTGAAGATTACATATAACAATAAGAAAATTTTTTTATAAAATGAGAAAACTTATTTTTTTTTATATAATTTTATCTTTTTTTTCAGGTTGTTCACCTGCAAAGTCTCCTGTAAATGTAGTGAATAGATGTAATGAAGAACAAAAAAAATGCAATAGCATAGTTCATAAAGAAGTCTGTGGAAATCAATCCGGGAGCTGTGTAGAAAAAATGATTACAGATGAAAATTGGGATGCTTCTGACTTTTATAAAAAAATAAATCAATGTGATGAAAATTATAAGCAGTGTTTAAACAAAAGCAATTAAAGAAAAGCTTATAAAAAAGCATGAGCGAAAATCACCGACCATTTGTTTGAATCTTTAAATCACTGTTCCACTTGCTCTTCTCTTACAATCCGCTTAAAAATATACCCATATCTTCCCACATCTTGTACCATAGGTGGTCTTTCAAACACATCAACAAGAATTGTTTTTCGTACCCCACTTTCAAAACTAAAACCTCTTATGCCTTCACATTCCGACTCTCCATTTATTACAAGACATTTTCTTCTTACAAAACATGAACAACTCTCAAGATAGGGTTCTATTATGAAAGTTTTATCTCTCTCAACTATAGGGTATCCGGTTCTTGTGTCCACATCCTCCGGATTACCTGATCCTGGATTGCCTGACCCTGGATTACCTGATCCTGGATTGCCTGACCCCGGATTACCTGATCCTGGATTGCCTGACCCCGGATTGCCTGACCCCGGATTATTTGACCCTGAATTACTTGAACTTGATCTTCTACTTGATTTTCCGCTTGACCTTCTATTTGATTTTTCCAATCCGCTACTTTCTGCACCAATATATTTTCTGCCAAATTAAGCAATGTCTCTTCGCAATCTGAAAAAGATTTAAAAGGATGATTAGGAGGAGGATTCTCACATATTCTGTCTATAATGTGATACTTCTCAATATCAAAGCATTTAATATTGTGGTTGCATTTATTTCTTATTAAATCAATAAATTGGTTTTCTATCTCTTTACTGTTGTATTCTGGAGGGTTTTGATTTTTTGAACAACTAAATAACAAAAACAGTAAGGAGATAATTAAAATCCTGACTGTGCTTTTGTCTCCATGATCTAAAGCAAAAAATTTAATAAAAAGAGACATTATTTTTTTAATCCTTTCACCTAAGATTGTAAGATAGGTTTCCTTATGCGGTGAATATTTTTAACATTCCTTTTAAATAAAAAATAAAATACTGGAAAGAGGAATCTGTCCTGATCCCCATTTCAACTAGACAACTCGATCCATTAAAGTTCGTCTCAGTCGCAAAGTTCTTTTAGAAGAAGGCTGTCATTAGTTTTTTGGTCTTTAAGTGTTTATTATAGATAATGATATGATTTTTATGTCTTCTGTCAATAAATAATTAAAGTTTTGTTTATGAATTTCCGAAAATTTTTCTAATTCACCAATTGTGCACACAGGTTTTTTTATTGACAGGGATGTTTTTATGAAAAATTTTTTACCTACCTACCTACCTACCTACCTACCTACCTACCTACCTACCTACCTACCTACCTACCTACCTACCTACCTACCTACCTATAA
>JANQSX010000124.1 GCA_028279085.1 Bdellovibrionales bacterium | reverse complement strand
AAAATTCACAGACAAATACCAGACCATATATCTGTTTTACTGGGAGGTATCGGTCCGGGCACTCCTCCTGAAATCTCTGTGTTCTTATTACAAAAAAAGAAAAAAAGAAAAATTTTTTCAAAAGAAAAATTTGCCAACTATGATGTCTTTGATGAATCCAGATATTTTAAAAAAGGAGATAAAAACAGTAATTTTTTCACTTTTCAAAAAAGGCTTATTCATGTTTCAATCTGTGAAGAAATGTGGCACGAACCGGACTTAAACATAAATCAAAAAAAACCGGAACTTATCATTAGTTGTAATGCTTCTCCTTTCGGAGTAAACAAGAATGAAAAGCGTAAAAAAATAGCCAGGAAATGGGCTAAAAAATATCAGTGTCCGGTCGTCTATCTTAACTCTGTAGGAGGACAAGAAGAACTCATTTTTGATGGAGGAAGTTTTATCCTGGATAAAACCGGAAAACTGATTTACCAAAGTGAATTCTTTAAAGAAACTTTAGATTTTTTTGAATTATTCCCTAAAACTTTAAACCGAAAAAGAAAGCCCTTTACTCAACGAAAACATAATCCCTCATTAGAAAAAATAAAAGCTTTATGTTTTGGCTTAAAGGAATTTGTACAAAAAAACGGATTTAAACGAGTGCATTTAGGTTTAAGTGGGGGAGTGGATTCCGCTCTTGTAGCCGCCTTAGCCTGCAAAGCCCTGGGAAGAAAAAAAGTAAAACTTTTTTTTCTTCCCGGACCCTTTACTTCCAAACTTTCTGAAAAATGCGCTCATCAAATAACAAATCAATTACAATGCTCTTTAGCCATTCAAACTATTGAAGACCTTTATCAAGATTTTCTAAAACATTCCAGTTCTCATCTTTTAAAACATAAAAGTTCTCTTGAAAATAAAGACCTGACAAAACAAAACATTCAAGCGCGGTTAAGAAGCCTCTTTCTTATGGCTTATGCTAATAATCATCCGGAAAGTCTGTTACTGGGCACTTCTAATAAAAGTGAAATAGCTCTGGGTTATGGCACTTTATATGGAGATTTAACAGGAGGGCTTTTACCGCTTGGAGATCTATTTAAAACAGAAGTGTATAATCTGGCCGGTTTAATGAAAATCCCCTCTTCCGTTCTAAAACGCAAAGCCAGCGCAGAACTGAGTGAAAATCAAACAGATGAAGAAGATCTCCTTCCTTATAAAATTTTGGATCCTCTGTTAGAAAAATTAATAGAAAAAGAGCAAGATCCCACCAGCCACTTGGAAAAAAAAATCTTTGAAGAAATTATAAAAACTGAATTTAAACGAAGACAAACTCCTCCTATTTTAAAAATCAAAAATCGTTCTTTTGACAAAGGTTGGAGAATGCCTTTTTTTCCAGGAAAAATTTTATTTTCAAATCCCCTCACAACAACTAAAATTTCCCGGGAAATAAAAACGGTAAAAAATCAATCAAAAAGAGAAAATTGATGAGCTTTTAAAGGAGGAAAACGAAGTTCTTTTTTTCCGGTTATTTGACTTAATTTATGACAATCCAGATGTTCACTTTTCTGCATACCTATATTGATTCTGTTTAAAAGCAAATGAAAAACCCGACCGCAAGCCCAGGCGTCCTGTTCTGCACGATGAAAATGGGATACAGGAATTTTTAAATATTCCACTAAAGTAGAAAGCTTATAATTACTAAGTCCCGGAAATACTTTCTTTGATAAAGCATAAGTATCAAACATTGGACCTTTAGGAGCTACACAATAATGCCTTTCCATAGCTTGAGAAAGAAATTGAAAATCAAAAATCGCATTGTGAGCTACTAAAGGGTCTGTTGCACAAAAATCAGAGAATGTTTTTAATACATTATTTATAGAAGGTTTACCTTTTAACATCTCATCAGTGATACCATTTATCCTGGAAGCTTCTTCCGGGATAGGAACACCTGGATTCACTAAAGTGGAAAAACTGTCCTGTGCCTTTCCATCTAAAAATCGAATAGCCGCCAATTCTACAATATGATCCATATAGGATAAAGTTCCTGTAGTTTCCACATCTAAAGCTACAAATTTCACGCGCACTCCTTCTGTAAAGTTATTTTATGTTTCTAAGCAAAAAATTAATTAAAAAGCTTTTCTTTCTTACCACCCGAGCCAAACAAACCCTTATCCTCCCCATTATGAAAAATATAAATGAGATCGGAGTTATCCGTTTCAATTAAAATACCTTTTTTTCCCTGTAGCACTTCAAACTGATCTTCTTTCAAAGACACTGTTTTTTTTTCCTGTCCATCCACCTGGTAAAATATCTTTACTTCACCTAAAGCCTTCACAACTAGTTCTAAAGAAGACTTTTGATTATTAATGAGTTTTGGTTCAGGAGTCGGAGCAGATTGAATTTCCGATTCATTTGCCTTTTCTTGATTTTGATCGACCAATTCCACTGTAGATTCCCGAGCAGAAGGAGATGTTTTCTCTTTATGTTCTTTTGTATCAATAGGCTGTTCACCACTATTAGGCTTATCTAAAGATAATGTGTCCTCTTTTCGGTTTTTATCATTGTCTTTGAGTTGATCCACCGGATCGGAATGATCCACCGGATTTTCCACTTGCTCAGATCCTTTTTTATAAGACTGGATGATATTAGTAAAAACCAATATACTTCCCAAAATAAATAAAATGGAAACCGCTAAAATAATCGGTGTTAAGCGTAGATCTTTTTCCACGAAGTTTTCCGTAGCAGAAGAAGGAGAAACAGAGCTGGAGGGATGCATATTATTTAATTGTGAATTTTCACTTTGTGAAACAAGAGTTTTTAATTCTTTTTCTATTTCTTTTTCATCCATACCCAGAGCTTTTGCATAAGAGAGAATAAATCCTCTTAAATAAGCATATACAGGAAGCCTATCCACTTGAGCCTCCTCTATAGCTTGTAATGTGGATACATTAATTTTAGTCCAATCCGAAATTTTTTCTAAAGATAAACCCTGATCCTCTCTTTTTTCTTTTAAAGCTTGACCTAAATTCAATAAGTTTTGTATTTGCATAAATTAATCCTTCCACAACTTCTGATACTTCTTTGCTTCTTCCAAATACTTACTGTCTTTTGCTTTTTCCAAAAATATCTTCAAATGAAACAAAGCTTTCTGCCTATTTCCTTTTTTATTGTAAGATAGAGCTGCAAAAAAATAAGGTTCAAAAGATGGAGAAGCGCACCAGGAAAGATTTTTTTCACACCAAAGCTTAGCTGGCTCTAAAATATCCAAAGCTTTTTGATATTTTCCAAGATAATATAAACTTTTTGCATGATATAAAGCGGCTACACACTCTTCTGTTTTTATCATCCTGGATTCATTAAAGTGTTTTTCCGCCAGAAA
>JANQSX010000103.1 GCA_028279085.1 Bdellovibrionales bacterium | reverse complement strand
CTGTTTGTATCTCCGCTTCTTCCTCTTCAGGCTCTTTAAATTGTTCCCACTCTAAATGTCCCTCTTTGGAAACAGAATATTTTTTATCTGTGGGATAACCACTGCCCCTATAGGAATAAAAAAATGTGTTTGATGATTTCCCCGTCACCGCTTGATTTGTTCTTGTGTTTTTCATCCGCAAAGCCAGGGAAACAGAATCGTTAGCCCATTCGTTTAAGGACTCTAACTTCATTTTTTCCATACTAAACCAAATGCCTTTCTTATCATCAACACCGGCCCAGCCTATGTGTCCAATGGATACTTCACCTAAAGCCAAAGCTTTGTGTTTCTGATCAGAATCCACTTTCTCAAAAAAAGCGTAAGCTCCCTGACTGTGGTCATTGTGATGGTCCAACTCAGAACAAAGGTGGTTAAAATGGAGTTCCGTGTTTTTATCAGCAACAACAAAATCCTTCAATACAGAACAGGAATTTTTATCTAAATCTTCACAACCTCCCGCATAGCAACCAATAGGAACAGAACACAAGAAAAGAAAAACAACAATATACTTCACCATTGGAAATATTATAGCATAAATTGTGAATAAATAAACATTAGAGTGATGAGGGAACAAGAACTAGGATTACACATATCTAAAAATATTCAGGATAAAACGAAAAAAGCTCATAATTACTGATTCTTTATTGCATTTATAATGCTTCTCCCTAATACCTAGGCGCCCTCCGAAAGCTTTTTCTATTTCCTCAGGTTCCATAAAACGACTTTGTTTGATAGTTTGTTTAAATTGAGTGGTTCCCGGGTAGTACTCAAATTTATATACAGAAGTTTTTTTACTTAGAATGGGGAAATACTTAACAGTTTGTTTCATCTGTTTTGTGTTTGTATCAAATATATGAGTTTTAAGCTTGGTTGCATTAGTATGGTAACGAGTTGTCCATTTATCAGACCCCTTGGTTTTTGAATAACTATCTACATATTCACCTTCATCAGATTTATAGGCTTCTATGGCATAACCTTCCACATAATTAACAATCACTTGATCTTTTGTGATCGTAAAATTATAAGCGTCTTTTTTTGTGTCAGCAGTTAAATTTTCCGTATAATCCGCATTCAATCCAAACGGCTCTAATCTTTTGTGAAGCTCCATGATTCCTAACCTTACGCTGATGTTATTATACGCAAAAGACAAAGTTCTGTCCTCCCCCTCTTCCTTGCAAAGATAGGCGTTCGGAAAGCCTCCAATAAGAGAAAATCCACAGGATGTCATAGATAAACAAAACAGAAAGAAAAACCAATTAAATTTTTTTTTCATCAAATACATTTTAAAATTGGAGTGCGTCTTATATATTGTACAGGAATTTAGGTAACTCTGTCTCCTCCTTTTTCTTTAATCTGACCTCAAATTCCTGGGGTGTCAAGTAATACAAAGAAGAAAGCTTAATGAAGCACAACAGTTTTAACAATTTCCATGCCTCCTTTTATACTAAACTTTTACCAGAATCTGTCCAATTTTTGGAATATAGTCCTCCACTTTCTTTGTTGTAAAACATATGGAAAGGCTTTACTCTAAAATTATGGGGGTCGCGACAATTTATGAAAGTTTTTCTATATTTTATATATCTTTTCTTTTTTACACTGAGCCACTCTGCTATAGCTCTTTCAGAAACAGACAGTAAGGCCGTTATAAATAGAGAAATACAAACTTTAATGCGTGATATGGAAGGTCTTGTTTCTCAAGCGGAAAAGGGAGACACCGACTCTCAATACAAACTGGGTTTAGTGTATGTGTACACAAACCAGTTTAGCCTGGCGAAGCAGTGGTTGCAAGCTGCGGAAAAGAACAGTCCCAAAGCCAGATATGCTTTAGCTTATTTATTGGCCACATCATCAGGGAATGATGATAATTATGTTCTGGACCTGTTTAAGAGATCAGCCGATGATGATTACACTCCAGCTATACATTATATGGGGTTATTGTATCATTACGGAGGATTACACACCATACGAATGGAGCAAAATAATGTGAAAGCAGAAGAATTATTTAAGAGGGCAACATTAAAAGGTTCTCTTAAATCGCAAGCGCATCTGGCTTTATTTTGTTTTGAAGGTTTAGGCAGGTGTAACAGTAAAGAAAAAGCTTATATCTTATATTTGGATGCCGCTCAAAGAGGCTTATACCGAGCCTATAGCAGGCTGGCTTTGGATTGGCATGATAGAGGTGGAATAGATCCAAACCCGGAAAAATACGAAGAATATTGGTGGAAGTACAAAAACAATGAAGATAGAAAACCTTTTTGTGGAGAAGATGAGCAGGGAAGAGATTACGACTGTGGTGATGAAGGTGATCCTTCCAACAGTTTGTATATGTTGTTTCTTCACTTTGAAGATTATATGTTGTAGTTTCAAGATTTGTAGATAAAAACGGGTTCACGACACTTTAAACTTTATTTGATAGGCGTTAAAATGACTGGTAAAAGTAATTTTTCAACTAAAAAAGATTTGCTATGTTGAAAACATTTATTCTATTGATTACAGCTTTAGTTTTTTTATCAGGATGCTCTTCACCTCCACTCAGTTCACCATCTACGGTTAACAGCTGTAACAAACAAAAAAAGGAATGCAACGACAAAGCTCATGAAGAAGCCTGTGGTGCAAGTCAAATAGGAGGTTGTGTAGAAAAAATAGTCACGGATGAAAACTGGGATAGTTCTGATTTCGAGAAAAAAATCAGACAGTGTGACTCAGAATACAGTCAATGTCTTAATAGAGACAGTAAGTCTAAACCGTAAAAGATTTTCAATTTGCAAAGTTGTCTTTGTAAAAAAAGGAAGTTCACATTTAAACAAATGTTTATATACTAAACCTGTTCTGGAAAGTTATGAGATTTTTACTGCTTTTATGTTTTAGCCTGACAGCTTGTGGATCAGATGGATCAGAGAGCTATTATTGTTATTATAATAAAAATCGATCACTTTCTGAGTGGGATAAGATTGTTGTAATTTCTGAAGAGGGGCTGGCGCGGGAAGAAAGGACTGGCTTAGAGTTTTATAAAACATATAGAAACGAACAGGAAATAATATCGGTTTATAGAGAATCCAGAATGACACAGCTTAATTATTATATTTTAAGGATGGATTTTAGCGAGGGAAAAGCATCATTTTCTTATGGTTCTGGGTATTACAGAACCCCGCAAGGTTTTGAAAAATCATTCTTAAAATCCTTCACACCGGAAAATTTTAATTCCGTCAATATAAATCCTGAATTAAACCAGCACTTACCACCCCCACCGGATAAAAATTATTTACCGATTACTTTTATCAAAAGAGAATTGGCTTGCAAAAAAATGGGTTATATAGAAGAAATTATAAAATCCTCTGTCTTAGTGTTCCTGCAAGTTTTATCTATATAAAGAGATAAACACCTCAAAACTTCCGGCGGCGTAAGAGGCAATCTGGTATTCAGGGAAAACAAAAACCATTCTTTTCTTTTCCAGATTCCATATTTTAAAATGTTCCTTTTTTTCTGTTCCTCTATAAACCCAGTCTTGATTATGCCTCGCTTAAGAGATTTTTCTTTACTTGCTCTCTAATGGAAATAAATCGGGTGAAATAAGAATTGCCTGATTAACCAAGAAACTCGGGGGCTTGAAATACCCCGACATTTCCTGAAATGTTTTACATGGTTGTTGGAAAAAGTCGTGTTTGTAGAATCCTAATAGTGAGGTGACAAGTAGCAAGTTCTCTCTTATTTTAGACTGTTTTAAATAGGAGGATCTTAAATGAACAAGATGGAAATGAAACG
>JANQSX010000101.1 GCA_028279085.1 Bdellovibrionales bacterium | reverse complement strand
AATTAAAAGTATTTTCATTCCTCATCCTTCTTTACAACTTCCCAATAGCCACCTTTATCTGGGCCAACTCTTCTCAGATAGCCTTCTCTTTGGAGTTTTTTGATAGCCCGTTTGATCGCACTTTCTGATTTATCTATTTGTTGCATTAGTTCTGTAACTGTCATATTTCTATTCATAGCCAGTAAAGATAAAATTCTTTCTGGCGTTTTCAGTGGCGTTTTCAGTGGCATTTTTTCTAAAACTGCCTTTTTAGCCAGTTTTTCGGCCATATCTGCCTCATGGTTCTTGAATTCTACATGAATATGTGACTCAGAACCCCCGATTTTAGGCTCTGGTGCTCCATACGCTACACAAGCTTTTTGCATCTGAATAATACCTCTACCCCAAGTCTCAATCATATTTGGCAAAAGAACATATTACCTTAAGATGTTCATCCCCCCAAGATTCTTTCCATTCTGTATGTTTATCTTCACTCATAATTTACTCATGCTAATAGAAAATCTTTTGTATTATTTTATTTTAATTTTTTCTTTTGTAAGATCAATCGCAAATTGTGTACTTTTAATCAAATCTTTGTCACCAATATCCTTCCTGATTTTTAAAGCTCTTTCAAAATTTTGTAAAGCTATATCGTATTTACTCATATCAAAATAGAGCTTACCAAGATGTTGAAAAGCAAAATGAAGATAAGTATAAACTTCCTTTTTACTTTCACACACTTTGATAACATTATAAAACATCTGTTCAGAAATTTTATAGTCTTTTTTCCATTGGTACACATGAGCTAATCTTATTCCACTAATAACCCAAAGTTTTAACTCCAAATCATGCTTTTTAATTAGTCCCATAGCTTCACTAAGAAATTCTTTAGCTTCTTCTAGTTTGTTTAACATTCTACTATAGCCTCCAATGCTCATCATTATTTTCACTCTTTTCAAGGTAGCAGAAACAGATACTAGTTTTTGCTTTTGTTCAAGAACAAAAAATTCCATTTCTTTCGGATTTTCAGGAATATCTCGAAGATTTTTGTCAAAAGTAAAATTTAAGTTATAAGCTTTTTCTTCCATGAAACTTTGAGAACCTCAGAAAGTTTAGATTAGAAAAATATATTTCTTTTAAAAGCCGAAAGCGACCCTTGGGTCGCCTCGTGCCCCGTCGTTCGAAAACTACAGGGGATGTTATTAATAATATCCTATCAAATCACAAAACAATCAAGCGTATCTTTTGATTTCTTTTCCAGTAGGAAAAATCACCTCCGAATTAAAAATCACCTCCACATCAAAAAAATCACCTCCAAAATGCTTTTAATAAAAAAGTTCATCACCTATTTTTCACACTTGGAGGTAATTTCGAGGTGATTGTTCAGGATAGAGCGGGAAACGGTGGGAAGTGGAGGGACGAAGTTGTGACGGGTTGTTGTTGATTACACTGGATTACTGCCGTTTTACCCAAGGATTCCCATTTTTCCTTGGCCGATCGGCACCTCCTATTAATATTTTTAAAGTACAGTTTATTTATTCGTAAAAAGTTTTATAATTTCTTTGTTTTGTTTTTTCTCTGCGATATCCAAAGGGGTTTCTATAAACATGGTATTATCTTAAAACATCCGCAACTGTAATTCAATATAAAGAATAACTAACCCTTAAACTCACTGTCTTTTTGTTTAGCAAGTGTGAAAATAATTGTCCATCCCCCTTATAGTTGATACAGTTATAAAATTGCTAAAACTAATTTCTCTTACCCTCTTTTCCGTTTTTACCTGTTTGAGTTGTCAAAGTCTGATCACTCAACCGGATAACTATACCTTTATAGAAAGAAGAAATGAAATTAAAACTGTCAAAGCACCTGTCTCTCATAAAGTAACAGTGTATTGGAACAAACACGCGATCCCCTTCATCTCAGCAAAAACAGATGAGGAC
This sequence comes from Bdellovibrionales bacterium, assembly GCA_028279085.1. GTDB lineage: Bacteria > Bdellovibrionota > Bdellovibrionia > Bdellovibrionales > UBA1609 > JANQSP01. The sequence goes on along the minus strand of JANQSX010000101.1, from coordinate 691 downwards.
CTGGCTTTTGCAATAGGTTTTTTACATGGACATTTGAGGATTGACCAGTTAGAAGTGCTAAGAAGAATTTCCCAAGGTCGAATCAGTGAAATTGTAGGCCCTGTTCCTTTATTAAAAAATATAGACTCCGCCCTTAGAACTCTGAATTTTATGGAAGCAGGAAAGCGATCTATTGAGAAACTGCATCCACAGAGTAAATTATGGTTCAATCATTTTAAGAAAGGTCTGAATTGGTATATAAAAAATATGGATAAAAAACCTGTTACCAATAGGTTTATAGGACAGGAATTAAAACCTTACACTTTGGAAGAAATTTTAGCCATTGGAAAACTGTCATCTGCTGATTTAAGCTGGTTTGTCTACTTTAAATATTTACAATACGCTAAAAATAAAGATGGAAAAAAAGCTTTTTCAAAATATTTGGAAAAATTAAAAACAGATATTCCCAGCTACAACAACATAGAAGGTAAAACCATTTCTGATATTCTAAAGTTTTTTTCAAAGTCCGGAAGTAATACCCTGGTTGTCTCCGGGAAAAAAAGCAAATCCGGCTCGGCTATGATCGCTAACGATCCTCATGTTGGCATTATGCTCCCCAGTTTTTGGTTAATTATGGGAATCAAATCTCCCAGCTATCATGCTATAGGGCTTATGATTCCCGGTGTTCCTATTATCGGAGTGGGAAGAAATC
>JANQSX010000021.1 GCA_028279085.1 Bdellovibrionales bacterium | reverse complement strand
GTGGATCAAGATGAAGGGGAGAATATTAAATTATTAGCAAATGTTATTGCTGAAGAATGTGGCGAAGCAAATACAGAGCAAGCTCATTATATTTGTGTGGCTGCTTTTATTAAAAGAGTGATGAACCGGCTGCAATCCGATGCTAATCTTGATATTGTTCCCTTTGATCCCCCTTTTCCTGGAGAACCTCCTGATCCCTTCAATCCTCCCGGGCCTGGGCCTGATTATCCTATTAAAAAATATGCAACAGTATTGCCCGCTCCTCCTCCTCCTTTTGAGCCTGTTCCTCCTAGGGAACCCGGACCTGATGAAATGCCCTTTGATATTCCTTCTCCTCATGGAGATGATGATAGATACCCATAATTAAGTGAATTTGTGATTTATCAGGATGTGTTTTTTATTTGAAGAACCATCTTTTTAAAAACGGCACTTTATTTTTACGTTTAGGAGAAGAAGGGTTACGTGCTTCATTTATATCTTCTTTTTTTACCTTCTTTTCCTCTTGGTTGTCTGAATCCTTGTTTTCTGGATAGAGAGCTTTGTGTACCTGATCTATGTCTGCTAGATCACGGCTAAGAGGGGTTGGCACAGAAGATGGAATCTCTTTTTCCGTGGTGAATATTTTTCCGGTTGTATCTACCTTTTCGTCCATAAAGTTGAGAGCATATCCTCGTGCCTGCAGAGCTTTAAAAATATTCAATCTTCTTCTTTGGCTGGTTTTTCCTACTAAACTTTGTTTAATATCTCCTGTCATTGTAAGATGCTTTGTAACAAAACGAGCTGTTTTGTTTTTATAGTAATCCATGATAAGCACGGCGGCTCCTGTAGCTACAGCCGTTGCTTGAGAGGTTCCTGTCATACGTCCATATTTTCCACCAGGAAGAGTGGATAAAATATCAATACCTGGAGCGGATTTATGAACTGTTTTTCCCCAGTTGCTACTTTTCAATACTTTGTCAGATGGGTCCGTGGCGGTTACCGGTAGAATATTGTTGAATTGATAACTGGCTGGATAATATTTCTTTTTGTCCATATTGGATTTTTCGTTACCGGCAGCTGCTACAAACAAAATACCTTTCGCTTCCGCCATTTGAATAGCTTGTTTTTCCTTTTCATTCCCCTCTAATCCACCGCCGGAGTAATTAATAATATGAGCACCATTTTTAATCGCGTATTCAATCGCTTTAACAGTGTTATTAAGATTGTTTTTTCCATTATCATTGGGGCTATAATATTTTAGTGCCATCAAGCTGACTTGAGGAGCTACACCACTTAAGCCAATACCGTTTCCTCCCTCAGCACCAATGATTCCGGCTATGTGAGTACCATGTCCGTGAGTATCACCCACTTTATTGTTATTTTTAACAAAGTTCCAGCCGTGTATATCATCTACGAAACCATTTCCATCATCGTCTTTATTGTTTCCTGGAATCTCTTTTGGATTTTTCCATATATTTGCCTTTAAATCAGGGTGATTGACATCAATTCCTGTATCTATAACAGCTACAACAATATTTCTATTTCCCTTGGAAAACTTAAGCCAGGCTTCTTTAACATTAGTTTTTTGTAAATCCCATTTTTTCTTCATAAGGGGATCGTTCATGATAACATGAACCTCTTTTTGAGGAGCTTTTGTAACCTTTGGTTCCCCGATGCTGATTTTTCTTTGAAATATTTTTTTAACAGGTTTGCTTTTACTGGCAGACGGTTGTTTATTCTTGGAAAAAGCAGGGGAGGTGATCAAAAAACAGGATGCAAGAAATAAGAGAGTTTTTATATAAGTGAACCTTGTGTGTTTAATAAGTGTCATTAGTGCCTGTTTGTTCATTTTATTATCTCTCGTTTTCAATCTTTTAAGTAAAATACTACACAACAAATACAGTTCATCCTTTAGATAATAGGTTTTTTATAAGTAACTGTTTTTGCACAATTTTATGATAAAAAGTCTTTAAACAGCCTGCTTTAATAAAAGTATCGGTTTTTCTATGTTTTGATTTTAATTAATTGCCTGGTATCTAATAAAGCGCGTCAAGAAATCTTCTCATTTCAAGACAAAGCAGGCTTTCTACGCTTTAAAAAGGCTTTACTCTGATTTTAAAAAATTGAAAAATTGACCGAAGTAATACTTTCATTTAATTTACAGGAAGAGGAAAATTTTGGATATTTTGGAAGATTTAAAATGGCATCAAAAAACCCATTAAAAACTTATGAGGTTCAAATTGGAGACTGTTCTTTAAGACTAAAATCTAGTCATAATTCAACTACTTTACAAGAAATCGTTCAAGTAGTTGAAAAGCAAATCCGTTCTTCAAAAGCACATAACCGAACTTTATCTATACAAAAAACCTTTGCTTTATGTTGCTTGAATGTAGCTGAAGAGCTTGTTTGCCTTAAGCAGGCTTTACGGCGGCAAATGGATCAATTAGAATCTTCCACTCAGTCTGTTTTTTCTGAGCTAAAGTCTTCCTCAACGAGTGTAGCGAAATAAAGGTATAGACACCTTTATTTTAACACTTATTTTAAATGAGGAGGATTGCTGTGTCTCAACCAATCAGTCAGATTAAAGAAAACAAGAGAAATCTGTTTAGAACAAAATGGAAACAGATAAAAGAAGTTGCTTCTGAGTCTATTTTCCATCGTTTATCTGATTTACTATCTCAATTGGATATTTGGCAAAAGGATTTGATTATAGCTTCTTATTATCCGCTACCTGGAGAGCTATCTCCTGAATATTTTGTAAAAAAATATAAGAAAAAGTGCTGTTTTGTTTTTCCTAAGATAATGAATGAATCGACAGCGGTTCCGATGAAGTTTGTCACTTCCGATCAGGGTTGGGAAGATGGCCCTTGGCCAGGTGGGCGACAACCTGTCGGCAATAAAGAAGTGCCTTTAGATAAAATTTCCGTCTTTCTTGTACCGGCATTGGCTTTTGATCGGGCCGGTCGAAGGTTAGGTAGAGGGGGAGGATATTATGATCGGATTTTATCTCAAATCTCTAGCATAAAAATCGGTCTTGCATGGGATTATCAAATATCCAATGAAGCTCTTCCTGAAGAGAGCCATGATATTAGAATGGACGCTGTTATCACAGATCATTTTTTATTGATACCTCTAAAACACACACAATTTTTTGAAGGAGTACATTAATGTCAGATTCATTTTGGATTTTATTAAGCGCTTTATCCGGTTTTGCTCTTGGATGTTTAATCTTTCTTGTGTATTTGCGTCTTTTTCAGGTGCGTAGAAAAAAGCATATAAAAAAAGAAACAAGTTTTATTATCAATCAGGCCAAGTCTCAAGCTATGCGTATTGAAAAAAGTGCTCTTTCTAAAAGTAGGGATATGGAGCGTAAAATAAAAAGCAAAGTGGAAGCGGAAGTGCGTAAAGAGAAAAAACAGGCGGAAGATATGAAATACCAGGCGGAGAAACGTAAAGCTCGTTTAGAAAGAGAGTTCAAAAGAAAAATAGAAGATATGGAAAACCAAACTAAAGAATTGGAAAGGCAAAAAGAAAGAAATGAAACAATGAAGGAGCAGCTGGAAAAAGCTACGAATAAAACAAAAGAAAAAATGGAAGAACTTCATTCTATAATGGAGAAAGCGGCTAATGTGACAAAAGAACAAGCTCGTGAGGAGAGTTTTAAAAATTAAGAAGAAGAGGTTAAAAAAGAGATCACACCC
>JANQSX010000017.1 GCA_028279085.1 Bdellovibrionales bacterium | reverse complement strand
ACTCTCCTTAAGATATACGGTTATATAGAACTTCTCACAGCTTTATATTTAATTTTTTTCTGTTTTTATTTTGAGTTTTTAAAAATTCTAAGTTTTCAAGCTCCATCTCTTTTTATTGTGGATGTTTTAATTACTCTATTAGCTCTTTTGTTTCCGGCTTTTTTAATGGGAGCTTCTATTCCTCTTCTCACAGCAACTTTACCTAATAATGTTAAAGATGTTCATACAGTCCACGCTAAAATTTATGGATGGAATACACTAGGAGCCTGTTTTGGAACTTTAATTTCAGGGTTTTATTTTCTACCTGTGTTTGGTCTGAATGGTTCTTTATTGTTAGCTGGAAGTATCAATTTAATTGCAGCTTTTATATTTATTAAAAATCCTGTGAAGGGGACGGTGTATAAACAAGAAAAGCTTCCTGTGATTCCATCTACTGTACCGGACTATTTCTATATTATTTTTAGTTTTTTGACAGGAGCTATTATTATTTCTTTTGAAGTTTTATTTATCAGGATTCTACATCTTAGTATGGGAGGAGCTAGAGTATATAATTTTCCTTTCGTGCTAGCTCTTTTTATAGGAGGCTTGGCTTTAGGCAGTCTTTCTGTCAATAAGAAGACAATTTCAGTAGATAGTCTTATACAAAGAACTTTAAGTTCTATTATTCTTATGGGAGGTTTATTTTGGTTAACTCCTTATTGGCCTCTGTGGCTCAATAATATACGTTTCCACTTAGGGTTTGCTTTCATTGATTATATAGTTTTCCAAATTTTTATTTTTATTTTTATTTTTTGTTTTTTATTTCCTGCTGTTTTTTGTATGGGACAGTTTTTGCCTCTTATTTACGCTTTGTTAAGAAAAAACAGTAAGAACTATGCTCGTGTTTGTGGTGCTCTTTATTTTTGCAATACATTAGGTACTGTGCTAGGAGCTGTGGGTATTGGTTATTTAGCTTTGTATATTCTAAATGTTGATCATTTATTTAAAATTAATATTTATATACTGATTCTTCTGGCTTTTCTCTTAGTTATTTTTGAAAAAAAAGTTTGGTATGCAGTGTTTTTAACGGTGTTTAGTTTAGTTTTTATACTAGTTCCTCTTGGCTGGAATCAGACTGAAAATTATCCACACTATATCGTACGGGATAAACAAAAAGCTGAGCCTTCCACTATAAAAAAATGGTTCTTCTTTCCAAAGCCGGAGGTGAATGATACAGAACTTGTTTATTTTACGGATGGGCCTAATACAACTGTAAAAGTTCAAAGATATCGAAAAAAACCAAGATCTGACTTAGAGTTATATACTCATTCTACACTTTCTATTATACACAGAAACAAACCATACCTTTCTTACAGTTTAACTACAAATGGTAAAGGTGATGGTAATACTATTATGGAATTTTCCACTTATTTTTTGATGTCTGGATTGCCTTATTTATTTGCTCCCTTGCAAGATAAAGGTTTGTCTGTAGCCGTAGTTGGTTTAGGTTTAGGTATTTCAACAGCGGTATTTAGTCAATTAGAAGAGGTAAGCAATATAAAGGCCATTGAGATTTCACCAAAAGTGGTGGAAGGAATCCGGCAAGCACCCTCTTATCTTAATTTTGAGGTGTTTCAAAAGAAAAAAGTAAATATTGTGGAAGAAGATGCTTTTAAATATTTTACTAGAGCGGATAAGAAATTTGATATTATAGTTTCTCAACCAAGTAATATTTGGGTGGCTGGTGTTGAAAATCTTTTTTCCCGGGAATTTTATCAATTAGTTGATCGTTCTTTGTCTC
>JANQSX010000004.1 GCA_028279085.1 Bdellovibrionales bacterium | reverse complement strand
ATTTCAACCCTCTTCCTTCCTTATAAAACAAGCTGAAGCCGGAAAAAACTTTTACAATCACCGGTAATAAAGAAATAAACCAGAATTCCGTCCTTCCGGACTTGATCCGGAATCCAGAAAGTACCTATCTCTCTACCCAAGTTCAGCTCAAAAGCTCAGACATGCGTTTTGCCACAGAGCCGTCATTCCGGCGTAGGCCGGAATCAGCCGCTCTGTGTTCAAAGCCGAACTCATTTTGAACTGAACTTGGGTAGAGAGATAGCCCTTCCAAAGATACACTATACAATACTAGTCGCTCTTGTAACCAAAAACTTTCTAGGGACTTTTAATTTCGCCGGAATGACAAATCAAGCCTGCCCCCGTGTAGGCGGGGGTCCGAAATAACAAGCTTAAGCTTTTACTTCTCTTCTAAATTCAAAGGACCTTTACAATCTTCACTTTCATTTTTTAAACTTGGACTCAAATGGAGTTCCGAGGGTCCATAATGAACAGGCAAACGTGCTACAACTTCATAATTACCAACTTTACAATTATCATCTGGATCTGTATTAAGACTGTCACATAACCTTTCATTATCAACCATTATAAGCACAACCATTTTAGCAAATTGAGATTCTTTTATTTTTAAACATTCATTTATCTCCAAATCCACCGCTTTTCCTATAGGGTCACTTTTCATCCTTATAGATAACAGATTATTTACCACAGAAGTGTCAGTAATTTTATTAGTAATAGTGTATATGGCTTCTTTCGGTTTATCTTCACAAGCACCTTTTCCTGCATTTGCTTCTTCATTCCATTGCTTAGTTTTGTCTTTCTCACATTCTGCTTTCCTTATTGCTTTCATGTGTTCATCTTCACATACATCTTCAACTTCATTCCACTGCTTAGTTTTATCCTTTTCACATTCTTCTTTTGTCAATGGGACTGGAAGATTTATTTCTCTTTCACCCGTACAACTAACAAAAGAAAATGCCAAAAAAGTCACAGCTATAATTATAAATTTTTTCATTTTATCACTCCTCATTTTTAATCAAAAAATCATTTAAATAGTAACTAATTGTCAACACAATTCCCTTTCAAACACAATTCCTTTTCAAATACAATTTATTTTTTCATCTCTCTTCAGTAATCAAAAAATCCTTTACCGGTCTTCTTTCCTAGTCGTCCTTCTTTCACATATTTTTTTAACAGAGGACAAGGTGTGTATTTATTACCCAACCCCTCCTGTAAAACCTCCATAATGGAAAGACAAGTATCCAAACCAATCAAGTCCGCCAAAGCTAAGGGTCCCATAGGAAAATGACATCCCAACTTCATAGCTTTATCTATATCCTCGACTGAAGCGATACCCTCCTCAAGCACAAACACCGCTTCATTAATCATAGGCATTAAAATACGATTGACTATAAAACCAGGTCTATCCAAGGAACAAACAAATTCTTTATCTAAAAAAATGGTAAACTCACATAATTTTTTAAATACAGAATCTGTGGTTTGTTTTGCACGAATAATTTCCACTAATTTCATTAAAGGCACTGGATTCATAAAATGAAGTCCCGCTACTCGTTCCGGATAAGAAACGGCTTCCGCCAACTGAGTTAAAGAAATGGAAGAGGTATTACTGGCAATAATTGTATCTGAAGTAACTGTACTAGAAATTTGATTAAACACTTTGAGTTTAAGCTCTTTGTTCTCCGGTACGGCTTCAATAACCAATTCACTATTTTTTATAACACTAAATTCAGAAGAAAACTGTATGTTCCTCAACACTTCATTAGGATTTAAAGTAATAATTTTTTTTTGATATAATTTATTTAAACTGTTTTCTATTTTTTCCTGCGCTATTTTTAAAGCATCTTCACTAAGATCGACTAATTGAACAGAAATATTTTTCTGAGCGATCACCTGGGCTATACCACTGCCCATTTGTCCTGCTCCTAGTACAGTAACTTGAGAAAACATAATTCCCCCTCCTTTCTGTTAAGGAATGACTTAAAATAGGGAAAAAAACAAACAATTATTTTAAAGTTCCTTTAAAACAGGGCCGATTGAACCATTATATACTACCACTGGATTCCGGCCTGCGCCGGAATAGTGAAAGTCCTTAGAGGACTTTCAGTTTACAGGAGTGACAATTATTCTCTGGATTCCGGACCAAGTCCGGAATGACGAATCAAAACAAAAAGGACAAAGAATATGATAAGAATTTTTATTTTATGTGTAACAGTGTTCTGGCTTTTCTCCTGTGCAGAAGATTCAACTTATGGACCAGGACAAGGACCACCGAATCCACAATCAACGGGAGGAACCACCCCTGGGTTTGATGGTTACAGAGGGCAACCTGGTGATCAAAATACTATCGTTACCCCCCCTCCCAACGCCGCCCCTTGTCCCGCTCAAGGAAATTGGGGTGGAGTAACCTGCAATAGTAATACTGATCGGGATCGAAATTTTTTGGATTTCCTATCTGACAAATCAAATGACAAAGGAATAGGAGGCATTAGTTGTCAACCAAGCAACCACGGAGGAGTTTTAGTGCGCATGAAGGTCACTCTCAATAGTGACTTTGATCCGAATGGAAATAATAATAACCTTGTTATGCAGATAAATTCTTCAAATCTTGAGCTTCATATCCATGACACAAAAGTGAGTAGTGATACACCAGCCATTCAGGTTCCATTTGAAGGTCTGAGTGGAGAAGTTAATGGCAATGCAGCTAACTTAAGTTTTATATATAACAAAGGTGGTGTACGTAAAACGGTCACCTTAAAAGGAACCTTTGATGCTAATACTTTTAGTGGCGACATATCTTTTGAAAACTCGGTGCATTTATCCGGAGGTAGACCGGCCAGAGGATTGTTAGGTCGTTTTAAAATTGCTACCTGCTCTGTATTTACATCAATTTAAACCGAAGCTTAACAAGTGAAAGTATGAAATGATAACAAGAATTTTTATTTTGTGTTTAGCAGTGTTTTGGCTGTTCTCCTGCGCAGAAAAGCCGCAATATGGCAACAGACCGGATAACTCATGCGCATCCAATAAAGAATATGCTGGCGGAGTCTCTTGCAATAGTAAAACTAATCGGGATCAAAGTTTTTTGGATTTCCTATCTGACAAGTCAAACAGTGACGGAATAGGAGATATTAACTGCGAACCTGATAATACAGGGGGTGTCTATTTCAATATGCGGGTCACTCTAAATGCTCCTTTTGATCCAAGAGGGAATAATAATAATTTAATCATGCAGCCAGGTTCTTCATTGCTTAAAATCGGTATATATGACACTAAAGCATTCAATAAAACAGATGAGCCTATTATTATTGAATTTACAGGTTCAAATGGACAAATTAATGGCGACAAGGCTAATTTGAGTTTTATTTATAATAAAGAAGGTGTTCACAAAAAGATCACAATGAATGGAACATTTGACGCCAATACTTTTTACGGCACTATGTCTTTTGAAAATTCGGTGCATTTATCCGGAGGCAGACCGGCCAGCGGTCCTTTTGGAAATTTT
>JANQSX010000228.1 GCA_028279085.1 Bdellovibrionales bacterium | reverse complement strand
TTTAAAATTTCTTCAACCTTTAGGTTTTTTTGCACAAATGGGAGGTCAGACCCCTATCAGCCTGGCTCCATCTCTGGTGAATGAGGGTTTTTCTCTTATTGGCTCTTCTATGAAAAGTATTGATCTAGCGGAGGATCGGTTTCGTTTTGCTTCTCTTTGCTCCAGCTTAGGCTTTAAAGCACCAAAGGCTAATACAGCTGTTCATTTGGAGGATGCAATGAAGGTAGTAAAAGCTATAGGTTATCCGGTTATCTGTCGGCCCAGTTATGTTTTAGGTGGAAGACGGATGGAAATTATTGAAAACAAAGAAGAGTTGGAAAGATATTTTCAACGTTATCAGCCTTTTATTTCCGCTACTCGACCTTGTTTAATGGATGAGTTTTTAGAAAATTATTTGGAAGTGGATGTGGATTTAGTTTGTGGTCCGGACTGGACTGTAATAGGTGGTATTATTGAGCACATTGAAGGAACAGGAGTGCATAGTGGTGACAGTATGGGGGTCATTCCTCCTCAACGGTTAAAAAAGGAAACTTGTGAAAAAATAGAACAACTAGCTTCTTCTTTGGCTAGTCACTTAAAGATTTTGGGCTTTTTAAATCTGCAATTAGCTGTGAAGAATGATGAGATCTATATTTTGGAAGCCAATCCTAGAAGTTCACGAAGTGTACCTTTTTTATCTAAAGCTACCGGTGTTCCATTGGTGGATTTAGCAGTACTGGCTATGTTGGGTTGGCCGGCGGAAAAGGTTCAGCCAAATAGATATAATTGGAAAGATCAGGTAATAGTATCAGTTAAAGGAGTCGTGTTTCCTTTTAAAAAGTTTGAAGATGTGGATTCTATTTTAGGTCCGGAGATGAAATCTATTGGAGAGGTTATGGGACGTGGATTTAATTATCCTGAAGCGATTTTAAAAGCACTTTATTCTTCTCAGTTGCATTTACCCAAGACAGGGGAGGTGTTTCTTTCTTTAAGGAATAAAGATAAAGAGGAATTACTTCCTATTGCGCGGCAATTGTTGGAAATGGGTTACACTTTATCGGCGACAGGAGGAACAGCTCAATTTCTTCAGTCTAACGGAGTGAATTGTCTGAAGGTCAAAAAGGTGCATGAGGGGCGGCCTCACTGTGTGGATCGTATTCGTTCAGGTAAAGTGGCTTTTGTTATTAACACCACTTCAGGGCGACGTTCCATAGAAATTAGTTTTAGCATTCGCCGCAGTTGTCTGGACTATGGTGTTCCGTGTATTACTGAAAGTGAAGCTGCTAAATCAGTAGTTTTTGCTTTACGTAACACCAGAAAAAAAAGTTTTTCTGTCCAGTCTTTACCCCCTATGATAAACAGCACTGGATCAAGGTCTGCTGAAAACTCAAAAAGAGAGATTGAAAATAAAAATAATGTAACTTAGAATTATTTTCATTATGTCTATCTTAACAGTTAAGAACTTGAAAAAGACTTTTAAGGAAAACATTTTTTCCACTGAAAAAAAAGTATTGGAAAAAATTGATTTTTCTATTGGCACAAATGTAACAACCGGTTTTTTAGGTACTAATGGTTCAGGTAAAACCACTACTCTAAAATGTCTTTTGGGGCTGATTCCTATTGATGCAGGAGAGGTGTCTTTTTTTGATGGTCAAGCCCTGTCTAAACCTGTATTGAGAAAAATCGGTTTTCTTCCGGAACAACCTTATTTTTATGATTATTTAACCGGTGAGGAGTTATTATTATTTTATGGACAGCTTTCCACTTCCCTAAAACTAGCGGATTTAAAATCTAAAGTTGGGAATCTATTGAAGCAGTTAGGTATATATGAAGCGAAAGATCGAAAAATAAAACACTATTCCAAAGGTATGTTACAAAAAGTGGGATTGGCTCAAGCTCTTGTGCATGATCCGGAATTTGTAATACTTGATGAACCAATGGCCGGTTTGGATCCGGATAGTCGGGTGCATGTGGGAGAGTTAATACAGAACCTGGCTAAACAAGGAAAAACTGTTTTTTTTAGCTCTCATCTTCTTTATGATGTGGAAAGGTTATGTACGGATTTGGTTATTTTGAAAGATGGAAAAGTGGCTTACTTTGGCACTGTTCAGAAATTATTGGATCGCATTAAAAGTCGGCGTCAAATTACTTATATGGATAAGGATCAAAGACATACTATTTTCACGGAAAGCCTAATAGATTGTCAGAAGGAGATTGATCAATTAAGAAAAAAAAATTGTATTATTTTGGATGTTCAATTGGATAAAAGAAGTTTAGAACAAGCCTTTGTACAAATTACTGAATAATTCCGGATAAAAACATGAAACATATTTTTTTAATTGCATTAAACACAGTAAAGGAGATTCAGCGACATAAGATTTTATATGCTTTAGTTGCTGTCATTTTTTTTATTGTTATGGCGGGGCTTATTTTAGGTCCTTTGAGTTTAAGTGAGCAAAAACGTTTAAGTATTAACTTTGCTTTCACAGGTGCTCATATTGGTCTTATTCTTATTGCCGTTTATTTTGCTAGCACTTTAATTGCTCATGAGATAGAAAAGAAAACAATCATTACTCTTTTCGTAAAGCCTCTTTCCCGAACACAGTTTATTATTGGTAAGTTTTTGGGCTTATCTTTTATTTTGTTGTTGATGTTGATTCTTTTAGCTTGTTTTATGTTATTTGTTCATTTAATTCATGGGCATTCTATAGGGCTGATTTTATTTATTGCTTTGTGGGGAATTTTTCTAGAAGCTTTAATTCTTTTAGCTCTGGCTTTTTTCTTTAGTAGTTTTACTTCTTCTTTTCTTGTTTTGGTTTATTCTATATTGATTTTTATTATTGGACACTCTGCCGATGGAATTGCCTTTTTTCTCAATAGTGGAAAGGATTCTTCTGTATTTCAATTTATTTTTTCCGGAATAGTTCGTATTTTACCCAACTTTGAAAAACTCAATTGGCGTGCTCATGCTTTATATCAGGATTCTCTTATTAAGGAAGAGTTATTACTTTCTTCTTTATACGCTTTTTCATGGATTATATTTTTATTAATTATTACCGCTATTTTATTTGAAAGGAAGCAAATTGCCTGAGTGGTTTCCTTTCCCTTTTGATTGGTGTCTGGTTCTATTTTTTCTCTTAGGTCTTGTCGCAGGCCGTGTGGGTGCTATTTTTGTAGAGGCGTATTCCAAGTTGGGGGAAATAAACAAAGACTTTTTTTCTTTTTTCTTAAAATGTCAGAATGAATGGAAATATATCCCTTGTTCCTGGTTTGTCGGAAAGGTGAAAGGATGGAAACTTCCTTTTCGTCCTTTTGTTATTGAAATACTCATGTCGGTTTTATTTACTTTGTTGTTTTATTTTATAGGGTGGAAATATGTCCTTTTGGAATATTTGATTTTTACTTTTGCTCTTGTAGTGGCTAGTACAATAGATATGGAACAAATGATTTTACCTGATCTGTTTACTTTATCAGGTATTGTTATCGGTTTGACGGGAGCAATATTAAACCCGGAGCGCGAATTTTGGCCGGCTTTAGCCGGTATGTTAATGGGAGGTGGCTTTTTATGGTTTATAGCTGTTTTCTATTACGCTATTCGTAAAGAAGAAGGTTTGGGAGGAGGTGATATTAAACTTTTAGCTTGGATTGGTGCTGTTTTGACATGGAGAGCTGTGCCTTTTGTTATTATATTGTCCTGTTTTATT
>JANQSX010000224.1 GCA_028279085.1 Bdellovibrionales bacterium | reverse complement strand
TGCGCTCCCATATAAGTTACTAAAGCGGCGGAAATAATTACTATTTCCTCTGAAATAGGTAGGCCAAAGGTAGCTAAGATCATAATAAGAATGATAATGCCATAAAAAGCCAAAGGATCATAAGCAGAGGCTGTAAGAAAGTGCAATAAGGATTGTTCAATATTTTCAAGCATAGTTATGAATTTTTAAACTGCTTCTTGAAGATAGTCAATTGGGGGCCAAAACACAACTTGCTTTTTAAAGATGAAATGTTTTAACATCATCTAATAAAATTAGCTGTGGTTTTAACTTTTTAGATCTTTAAAAAGAATGTGAATGGAGGGGAGATAAAAGTGATTTTATTTTCTTCAGTGGAAGGTAATCAACAATGTTTGGATGGAGGAGCTATGTTTGGCAATGTTCCAAAAGCTCTTTGGTCCCGTTGGCAAAAGCCGGACTCAAAAGGACGTATTCGTCTAGCTTGCCGTACTCTGCTTATTGAGTGTGAGGGTTTGAAGATTTTATGTGAAACGGGTATTGGTGCGTTTTTTGAGCCTAAATTGGCTGAACGATATGGTGTTCAAAATCAGAACAGTCATGAATTATTGAAAAACCTTAAAGCTTTAAATGTGGAAGAGGAAGAAATTAATTATGTGATTTTATCGCATTTACATTTCGATCATGCCGGAGGATTACTTCCCTCTTATCAAGAACAAAAAAAGGGGAAAACAGATCTCTGTTTCCCTAAAGCTCATTATGTTGTGGGAAGAAGAGCTTTTCAAAGGGCTTGTCAACCTCACTTAAGGGATCGGGCTTCTTTTGTTCCTGGTCTAACAGATAAACTTGAACAAAGCGGTCGTTTAATAATTATAGAAGAAGATAGATTACCTGGTGTTTTAGAAGAACATTTATCGTTTATTTTTACAGATGGACATACTCCCGGGCAAATGCATGTTTTATTTACAGATAAAACCGGAGAAAAGATTTTCTTTGCCGGTGATATGATTCCCGGCAGAGCCTGGATACATTTACCAATAACTATGGGTTATGATCGTTGGCCGGAAAAACTTATAGAGGAGAAACAAAGTTTGTATAAAATAGCTGAAGAAGAGAAGTGGTTGATTTTTTTTACCCATGATAAAGATGTAACTTGTACACGTATTCGACGAAATAATAAATCTCATTATGAATCTTATGATGAAAAAGTTGTTTTACAAAAAAACAGGTTAAATGACTTATAATAAAAGTTTGTGCATCAAGTTAATGCTACAGTTCTTTTCTCTATAGCTTATTTTTCTTTTTATAGGAAGTATAGAATAATGTTTAAAATTTATATAATGTGTGAATTTTTTTTACACTTTCCTTTAATTTTTGTAAAAGTAGCCTCTTATATTATTTGTTAAATAGCCTATTTGATATACTGAACTTATTTAAACTGTTCATTTTCTTAAATGGAGGAAGTGAAGGGATTTTATATTTTACATCGAAAAAGAAAGTGAATAAGTAATGAATCAGTTAATTTTAATTTTTGTTATTGCTATCGGCGGGTTTTTTACCTTTCAGAAAGCTTATTCTTGTGAAGACGCTTTTTTGGATCTTAAACATATAGGAAAAGTGGATCAAAACCCTTCATCAGTGGCAAGAATAATCTTTCAAAGGATTTATACAAGTATAAAAAATAATGTTACCCCTGACATTAATATCGCTGAATTGGAAATTTTACCGGAAACAACTTCCCTTGTTTACAATAGATATAACAGACACAAAGATAATCAATTTTATAAAATTGCTGTATGGCGAGGAGAAAAAGTTTTTCTTAAAAAAATAAAAGACTCTGACGGGGAGTACGAATTGGCTATATTACGGACCTTAAATAAAATAGGAATTCCTACTTTGTTAATGGGTGTCGTAAAAGATAAGGATGGGATCTTATATATGGTTAATACGTTCCAGGATAGTGTGGTATTCAGAAATTTAGAAGATGTTTCTTCTGATCTTGATAAACAATATCATGAATCAGTTCGTCAACAACTGGATAGAATCAATTTCTTATTTTCCGCAAATAATATTTTTCCTGGGGATTTTCAATTCTTGGTTTCAAAAGACGGCAAGGTTCATATTATAGATGTGGAATATTATATCATTAATTAACAATTAATATTCAATTTAAAAAACCTCTATTCTTTTTCTTTTTGTAGTAGATCTTGTAGAAGTTGAGAGCAACTATCTTCCAATAAGGCAATAACATCTAAAAATCTTTTATCTTCCTTATAATAGGGATCAGGAATAAAATCACAGGTTTTTGTTTTACAAAAATCAGCCATTTTTAGAATTTTCTTTTTATGTTCTTTTTTTATTGCAAAAGAAAGAACATTTTTATAATTGGAATCATCCATTGTGATGATCCAGTCAAATTGATCAAAATCTCCGGTTTCAAATGAGCGACTAATACTAGTAATATTATATCCTTTTGCTTTAGCGTGTTTTCTCATTCTAGGATCAGCTTGATAGCCGGAATGATACCGGGAAGTACCTGCAGAATCACAAATAATTTGATTTGCTAGTCCCTTTTCTTCTATCAGTTTGTTCATGATAGCTTCTGCTGCCGGAGATCGACAAATATTTCCAAGGCAAACAAATAAGAGCTTCATAGGTTAAGTCCTTATTATAAAATATTTGTTTTATCAGTTTATTTACTTGGCTATTGAAAATCCCGAATTTCCGTCAAATAAATATAAATTTTCTATTTTAATAAAATCTATTTTGTTTTCATAAATTGAAGATAAGAGTTCTATAATGTCTTTGTGTTTAATCGGAGAAACTCTATCTTGATTCATAAAACGACAGCACCAATGATCGGAGAGTAAAACATTATCGGATTTAGTAGGCCAGACATTTACACCTCTAGAGGAAATGGATTGAAGTTGTAAAGAACTTTTTATTTGTTGCATATTTTCTGCTATTTCTGTGGTAGAGACATTAGAGGCATCAATAAAAACATCTACCCCAACCAGGGTTTTTTGTTCTGTTTTATTTATTGTATTAATGGGGGTTTTTGAACTTTGGTTATCTTTTTGTTGATAAGAAACGGCTTTTAATTTTTGTGGTTTTTTATTCAGTCGCTCAATCACAGCCTGGGCAAATTCCTGTGTTCCCACCTTTTTTTTGCTTAATTTGTCTTGATAAATGTCATAAGTGTGTAGGCCTTCTTCAAGAGTTTTAAGCCAGGCGTTCTGTATTTTTTCTGCTTCTTCTCTTTGTCCAATATGAATGAGCATTAAAACCGCCGCTTGTAAAAGCCCTGAAGGATTAGCTAGATTTTGTCCAGCTCTTCTAGGTGCGGAACCGTGAATAGCTTCAAACATGGCATATTCTTCTCCAATATTAGCTGAGCCGGCCATACCCACAGAGCCACTAATTTGAGCGGCTACATCAGATAAGATATCTCCATAGAGATTAGGAAGTACAAGTACGTCGAAATTTTCCGGTGAATCAGCTAATTTAGCTGCACCAATATCTACAATCCAATGTTCTTTTTCAAATTCTGGATATTGTTCTCCCACTTTTTCAAATACTTTTCTAAACAGTCCATCTGTTTTTTTCATAATATTATCTTTTGTAAAACAGGTAACTTTTTTACGTTTATTTTTAGTGGCATACTCAAAGGCAAAGCGACTAATTCTTTCTGATCCGGATTGAGATATTAATTTAAGACATTGAACCATTTCCTGAGTTTGTTGATATTCAATGCCGGTATAAAGATCTTCTTCATTTTCTCTAACAATAATAACATCCATAATTGGATGTTTAGTGGGAACAAAAGGGTGATAAGAAATACAAGGACGTATATTAGCGTAAAGTCCCAGTTTTCGACGAATAGTAACATTCAAACTTCTAAAACCCCTTCCTTGTGGAGTGGTCATGGGAGCTTTTAAAAAAACTTTGGTTTTGTAAAGAGAATTCCAGGACTTCTCCTCAATGCCGGTAACAATACCTTTATTATAAATAGTTTCTCCAATTTCAATCACTTCTATATTAATATTGGCGCCGGAAGCTTTCACTATATTCAATACGGCTTTCATTATTTCTGGTCCAATGCCATTTCCATAAGCTACTGTGATAGGTACAGGTTGAGACATAATTACAAACCTTTCTTTATTATTTGGAACGAATGTGTTGTATTAAGATATTAAAATAGGGTTATGAAGTGAAAATGTAAAGAAAATCTATAAATAATAATTGAAAAAAAGGAGCTTACAATTGAAAACAGAAAAAGAAATAGAATATTTGGAATTTAATCAAACTAAAAGTTCTCCTTGTGTGCTTTTTTTTCATGGATATGGAGCGAATGCGCAAGATCTAAGTGGTTTTCATACTCTTCAATTGCCGGTTTCCTGCCGTTGGATTTTTCCGAATGGTTTTTTGAAATTGGGAGTTTCTCATAATGCTTTTGGAGGAAGGGCTTGGTGTCCATTGAAAATGAATGGTGCGAATGGTCGTCTATATGACACAGATGATTCTCTTGAATATTTAGACAAGCACTGCCAGCAATTACTAACATTTATTCAATCTTTACATTTAGATTCTAATCAAGTGATTTTGGGTGGTTTTTCCCAAGGAGCTGTTATAGCTTTGAATCTGGCTTTAAAAATGAATCCTCCTCCTCTGGCTTTGATTATGATGTCCGGGACTTTATTTCCTGCCGATGTTTTATATAATGAAAAACAGAGATTTTCCACTTCCGGCTCCTTTTTTCAATGCCATGGAACAGTAGATCCTTTACTTTCCCATTCCGAAGCTGGAAAAGCTCATGAATTTTTACGAAGTTTAAATTGGAAAGGAGATTTTGTTTCTTTTGAAGGAGGACATGAAATTCCTCATGCTATTTTATTACAAGTTCAAGAATTCATTAGTCGTAAATTGTTATAACTTATTTTTTTAATTATAAATTATCATAATCTATTTCTACTAGGTAAGATTCTGGCTTGGCCTGACAGGTAAGAATCTCATAATTTTTTAAATTCTCATCTTCCAAGATACCTCTTTCTTCTTGTCGGATTCGACCTTTTTTTAGAACGGCCAGACAGGACATACATGAACCGGAAAGACAGGAAAAAGGCGGAGAATGTCCTGCAGAGAGAAGCTGCTCTAATATAGGAATATCCGCTTCCGCCGGAATAATAATTTCTTCTTCATTGATAAAAGCTTTTATTATTTTTGGTGGAGCCTTTTCACTTTTACCTTCTTTCCCCTGAAGTTGTAATTCTGGTTGCGAAACAGAGTTAGTATCTTGAACCGTAGAGGGCATTATGTTTTCTTTTTGTATCATTGAAGATTCGTTGGAGGAGGTTTTTTGATTTTCTGATTTTTTTTCTATTTGTGTTTTTTGTAAAGAAGAAAAAAAATTTTCTTTCCGGATTTGTGTTTTTTGTGCTTTGTTTTTATCTAAAAAATCCTGAACAGTTTTCATAAAACCCAAAGGACCACATAGGTAATATAAATTATTAGGATTGGATATTACAATGTTCGAGAAGTATTTTTGTAAATGCTTTTTTTTTAATCTTCCAAAAACATCGCACCATTCTGTACTTTCTCGACTTAAAATATGTACAATATTAAATTGTTTTTTATGACGGTTAAGCCAGTCATGGAGTTCTTTATGATAAATAATAGAATCAACGTCTCTATTAGCATAAAAGAGGCTTACTTTATTTTCAGAATCGCTTAAAAGCACCGTTTTAATGATAGAAAATAAAGGAGTAATACCACTGCCTCCTGCAAAAAGAAAATAGTGTTTGGGCTTAAGATCCTTTGGAGGTTTGAAAAATCGTCCGGCCGGTTTCCTGGATAATAAAGAATCTCCTTCTTTTAGATGATCTATCATATAGTTGGAAACCACACCGTCTTTCACTCTTTTAACTGTAGTTTTTAGTTCTTCATTTAAGAGGGGGCAAGAAGAGATAGAATAACTTCTTAAAAATTTCTTATTTTTAATTTGAAAGTCAAAAGTAAGAAATTGAGCCGGGGTGTAAGTAAATAAATTTTTGTGTTCTTCAGGTGCTTCAAATACAAAAGAAACACTGTCATTTGTTTCTTGTAACTTTTTTTTTATCTTTAATGAATAAACCGGTATAGCCATTATTGTATTTCCTTTTCCTCTGTTTCTGTAATCCATTCCACCGGGGATATAAGAGAAAGAGTGTTATCAGAATGGAATCCCACTTCTAAAATTCCTCCTGGCATTTCAATAAAGATGGATTTTGCATGAGAAGCATATTGACGATATACTTGAGCCACTGCCAAAGCTCCCGTTCCACAAGCGGGTGTAAAGTCCTCCACCCCTCTTTCAAAAGATCGAGCCAATAGCTGAATTTTTGATAACGTGTTTTTCTTAGGATAATAAAAAGATACATTCATTCCGTCTTTGTGATGAGTAGTGTTTTTTCTTAAACTTTGTCCCACCACTTTTTGTTTTTCCCATACTTTAAAGTTGTTTGGCCATTCGGTTAATCGGATAACAGCATGAGGAACAGAGCTGTTTATAAACATATAGGATAGGGGTTCTTGATCGTACTGATCCATTTCGAAAGGGCCTCTTATATCTGTGCTTTCTTTAAGGAAGATGCACGCTGATCCGTCTTTAAATGTTCCGGTGATTTTTTGATTAAAAGTTTCCAATGTAAGAGAATTTTTCTTGGAAGATAACAAATGTTTTTTAAACACATAATCTGTTACACAGCAAGCGGCATTACCGCACATTTCCGCTGAAGAACCATCCGCATTGTAAAACAACCATTTAAAGTCGCAAACTTTTGAGGGAAGTAACACAACCAAGCCATCTGCATTGTTTCTACAAAGAACCTGGGCTGTCTTTATCCAATTGTTGCTTTGTGGAGGCGTAGTGGGAAAATGAGTAATCCAAAAACAGTTTCCAGCACCGCTCATCTTCGTCCATTTTATTTTATGAGTTATTTTTTGCATTTTTCAACCACCTTTACTGAGCTTACACATTCCTAAAAATACTTTAGCCACCAGTAAGAAATAAGCAACTATAATTAATAAGTATCAATTCATTTCCGAGAATTTTTTAGGGTTATAGATGTTTTATACAATAATTAATATAAAATTCATAGCGAGAGGACCAGTAGCCTTTTAGAAAAAAAGTATCCATATAAGCACTTTGTTTTTTGTATAAGCATAAGATATAATATTTTATCCTAACTTTTTAAATAAATATAGTAATTTTAAGTATTTATTATATCTCTCTAAAAGAGGCTTAAAAGAGCGTTTAAAAATACATAAGCAAAGACTTAGTTTTATAACTCAGGGATTAATTTTTTAGTGAGATTAATCCGATAAATATTTGAGGATTTTTTATAGTCATGAGGATCAAAATGCACAAGATAAAATTTTTTATTTTTACTGTTTTAATCTCTCTATTAGTTTTATTGTTTTATAATTGCGCTCCTTTGACAGAAAAAGGAAATTTTGTTGAGGAATCTATAAGGATAACAGGTTTTGATTCACAAAATGATGGAAGCAGCGATGGCAGCGATGGTGGTGATGATGGTGATGACGGCAGCAGCGATGGTGGTGATGATGGAAGTAGCGATGGCAGTGATGATGGTGATGACGGCAGCAGTGACGGCAGTGAACCTATAGGAGATGAGTTTGGAGGCTCTGAAACACCAGAGGAAGGACCAGCACCTATTACTAGAACTTTATACTGATTATTCAATACGGACTGAGAGTTTTTATTTGAAAAAAAGCTAATTGGAAGTCTTATCTTAAAGGCCCGTAGATTGTTTATTGTAAATAAGGAAACATTTTAAAATGGGCCATTTGAATTTTTCTTGTAGGGGAATCTGCTTGATTGGCTAAAAGTTGGATAGTTTTTTTTGCTTTATTTTTTGCGCTAATACAAACGTCAAATAAATTATCCCCTTCAGACTGCACTTTTATGTTGAGAGTTTCAGGTATTAAAATAAAAGTGACAGAATATGTTGAGCTATTTTTATTGTTATTTTTTTCTAAAATAACAGCGATGGGTTCATTTTGATTGAGTAATGGACTTAACTCCAGAGCTTGTTGATAAACAAAAGCTTTTTCTTCTCCGGAAGGTTCCAATAATACTTTTTTTTCTCTCATACTCATAAGGTGGTTTTTTATTGCTGTTTTGTCAAGTTTTCTCATCTTTTTAAATATAAAGTTATAAATGAAGTGACAATATTTTCCAATTTTGATAACTGGATGTGTAAAAATTATATATCTTTGTACTTTTATTATACTGTCATTAGGATATTCTTATTTTGGGTTTTTAATAACAGAGAGTGATGGATCATACTAAATGAAAGAAGATTCAATTCGTTTATCTGAAAGCTGGAAAAGTCATTTACTTCCTGAGTTTCATCAGAATTATATGCAGGAATTAAGAGCCTTTTTGGTACAAGAGATTAAATCAAAAAAAAATATTTATCCTCGCCCTGAAGAATATTTTTTGGCTTTTAACGCGGTAGCTTTTGAACAAGTAAAAGTAGTTATTTTAGGTCAGGACCCTTATCATGGTCCTCGTCAGGCGCATGGCCTTTGTTTTTCTGTTCGATCCTCTGTTTCTATTCCCCCTTCTCTAAAAAATATCTTTAAGGAATTACAATCTGATATAAATATTCCAAGACCCAAGCATGGTTGTTTAACTTCTTGGGCTAAACAGGGAGTGTTGTTGTTAAATGCTACTTTAACTGTAGAAGCCGGAAAGGC
>JANQSX010000222.1 GCA_028279085.1 Bdellovibrionales bacterium | reverse complement strand
TTAGTAAAAAATGATAAAAAAATTAAAAAATGATTTTGTCTTTTACGATGAGTCTTTTACTCTATTTATGTAAAGATAATGTGTGGTAAGGGGGAAAAGAACTTAAAAAAGTGTTTGGAAAATAGCGTTTATTGTGAATAAACGCTATTTATTTCAGATGTTTACAGACTCACCGTCTTGTTCTTTTTCTTTAAATCAAATGAACTAAAACAAACAGGAGGTATTATGAGACTAAGTAATAACAAAGGTTTCTCACTCATTGAGGTTCTGGTTACAGTGGGACTTATTGGAGTTCTGGTGGGAATAGCCATACCCAGTTACCAGGGATATAAAAAAAATACTGTTAAGATGGCCTTAAAAGCGGACTTAGGTAATGGAGCTAAGGTTTATAATGCCAAATACGCAGTGGAATCCACTTATTGTTATAATTTAGAAGATGTTGGACTTCCCGCTCAAGACGGACGGAAAGGTAACCCTATATATAAGAAACAAGGCTGGTTTGGATTCGGAACTATAGGTACTAATTGCTCTAATGTTACAGATGTTGCAAAATATCAATTTAAAGCAACCGGGGCAGAATGCAGTGATGGTGCATCAACAACGCAGGCTGCTTGCACCACTGCTATGGGAATGTGGCACACCCGACCCGATCTTGTATCTACTATAACAGCGACTGGTTGCGTATTAAATGATAATGATTTTTTATTGGGAGCTTATACGGATGTATCAGGGTTGGATACTTTTTTAACAGCTGATCATGAAGGCAGGATAGGTGAAGTGGCTGCTGCAACTAACTGTGCAGCACCTTAAAATTTATTATTTAAATATCTCTTAACTTAAAAAGGCAGTGGTTACAAACCACTGCCTTTTTTATTCAATTGTAAAGTTTTCATAAATCATAATTAGTTTTTAAAAAACTAAAATAAGAGTGACAAATTCATCTCTAGTAATTCGTTCAAGGCATTCGTTTAATTTGACAAAATTTCCAGAAGGGAAGAGAACGTCCTCCCTTACCTGCAGAACCTATATCTTTATTACTTAAATGCACTTGGTAAAACTC
Organism: Bdellovibrionales bacterium; assembly: GCA_028279085.1. Classification (GTDB taxonomy): domain Bacteria; phylum Bdellovibrionota; class Bdellovibrionia; order Bdellovibrionales; family UBA1609; genus JANQSP01. Next base: position 2,350 of record JANQSX010000222.1, on the reverse strand, counting down.
TGGTATGTTAGTTCGCTCTTTAAAATATTTAATTGTTTTAGAAAGAGTTTGATCAGATATCTTACATTCAACAGCAAAAAGAGGTTTCTTTTCTTTAACTACAACAAAGTCAACTTCTCTACCTTCTCTATCTCTCAAATATTGTAAATCCATCTTGTAGCCTTCTGTATCTTGTATAAAATGACAATATTTTAAAAGTTGAGAAGCTACCATATTTTCAAATCGAGCACCTGAATCACTAACCTGTGCCCAATCCCAAAGATACAACTTTTGTTCTTTTTTAACAGCTCTAATTTTAGAACTACCAAATGGGGAAATACGATAGCATACATACAATGCCTGTAAAATATCAAGCCATCTGGAGACAGTATTATGGCTAACCTGTAAATCCTGTCTTAAACTTTCTATAGATAAAATAGAAGCTACTCGATCATTTAAAGAATGAATCAAGACTTCTATAGAGGAAATCTCTTTTATATTTTCTAAATCGTTTATATCAGTATAAACCACACGATTAAGCCTTTCCAAAGACCATCGCCTGTAACTTCTTTTACTTCCTTTTAAAACAGGCTCAGGAAATCCTCCTAAATTTAATAAAGTATCTGTATCATTTGCCGATGGTTTTAAGTTTAACTCCCTAAGACTAAAGGGATGTAAACGAAAATAATGATACCGACCAAAAAGAGAATCTCCCCCTTTTTTAAAATGATCTAATCTAGCTGACCCTGTAACAATGATTTTCATTTGATCTCCATAAGTATCATAAAACCCTTTAATAAAACTTCGCCAGTTTGCAAACTTATGAATCTCATCAAAAATAAGCTCATTCATATGTGTTGGAAGTTGATTTCTTATAATAGAGTGACGATGCTCAACATTATCCCAATTCAGATAAGAAGATTTTTTTTTGATAATTTGTTTGGCTAATGTAGTTTTCCCTACTTGTCTAGGACCTCCCACAAAAGCCATTTTTTCATGAATATCCTTAGAAATATAGTTTTTTAAATACCTGACTTTATTCATATACACTATGATATAGTCATGACTATTTCATAGTCAATAGAAAATTTGACTTATTATAAAAAACACAAATTTATGGATTTTTTAGATGCTTTTATGGATTCCGGATCAAAGCTTGCCCCTGCGCAGACAGGGGTCCGGAAGGACAAACTCATTGGAATGAAAAATAAAAGTTGAGTAAGCCACCACTAAGGTTTTTCCTTTATAAGCTCTGTAATAGCTAAAGCAATATCATCCTCTTGAGGTACCGTGGCTTTTTCCAAATTAGGATGAAGACCAATACCAGGTAAGTTTTTCCCGGCCAATACACGGGGAGAAGCGTACAAACTATAGAAACATTCTTTACCGGCTCTATAAGCTAAATGCTCTCCAAAATTAGTAACTTCCGTGTCCTCATTTACAAATAAAACTCTCTTTGTTTTTAAAATAGATCTTTTTATTAAAGACCAATCATAAGGATAAATGGATTGCATATCAATAAGTTCCACTTGTCTTTTCTGATCTTCATTCATTTTTGCTAAAGCTTTTTTACATAAATATAAAGAACGGCCAAAACTCACCACTGTTACTGAAGTACCCACTTGAATAATTTGTCCCTTTCCTATAGGAACTTTATATTTTTCTAGTTTGGGCCAATTAGGTTTCCACTGACTACGATCTCCTAAAGGAGCATCTATCATTTCCCGTAATTGATTTTCTTCTTCCGGTTCCCCGGGGATTTTTTTCTCTCCCCTTACCCGCAATAAAGCCTTAGGCTTTAAATATAAAACCGGATTCGGATCTTCAATAGCGGATAACATCAAGCCATAAGCGGATAGAGGATCAGAAGGCATGACTATTTTCCAACCTGGAAGACGACTGGCCCAAGACTCAAAGCTATGACTATGATAAATAGAACCATGAATCCCCGCCCCTGTTGGAGTCATTAATACAAAAGGAAGAGGATATTGTCCGTTTGAAGACCACAGACAGTTTCCCGCTAATTTTAAAAGATCAATGGTATTAAAAATATAATCGGCAAACTGCACTTCAGCCACACAACGCTCACCTGTAAGAGCAATACCAATAGCCGTACCGATAATTCCTTTTTCATCTAAAGGGCTGTTCCATGTTGTTTCCAAGCCTTGAGTAGCTGTAAATACTCCTCCCAAAGGAGGACCTACATCTTGTCCGAAAATATCTTTTAACTGGAGATGCTTTTCTCCATAGTGTAAAGCCATACGTATTGCTTGTGCCATATTAGCCATTTTTGTCCCTAAATCCTTTCTTATTTTCTGGATTCCGGCCTTCGCCGGAATAGTGAAAGCCATCAAAATGGCTTTCAGTTTAC
>JANQSX010000218.1 GCA_028279085.1 Bdellovibrionales bacterium | reverse complement strand
TGCCCCACAACTCCTCAGCTATATTAAAATGGAAGTGGATCGCACTAAACAAAAGCCAGGTATGTACTGGTTAACCGGTTCACAAAAATTTACCTTAATGAAAGGCATTACGGAGAGTCTGGCAGGGCGTGTAGCTATTGTGGATTTATTGGGTTTATCACAAGCGGAAATTAAAGGTCATCCTAAAACTATTCCCTTTCTTCCTGTTACCAAGTGGTTATCTAAAGCCAAAAGAAAAAAAATAGAAAAATCAGACAATATCCATTCTATTTATAAAAAAATATGGCAAGGTTCGTTTCCAAAAGTGATAAATATGTCAGTAAAACAAAGAAATCTTTATTACCGCTCTTATATACAAACCTATATTCAAAGAGATGTGCGGGATGTAACAGGTATTTCCAATGACACTGTTTTTTATAAATTTATTACTGCTGTTGCCGCTCGCACAGGACAGCTATTGAATTATGCCGACTTGGCAAGAGATGTGGGTATTGATAATAAAACCGCTAAATCCTGGTTATCTGTTTTAGAAACATCGGGGTTGGTTTATCTATTACAGCCTTGGCATAGTAATATAAACAAACGCATTGTAAAAACACCTAAGTTGTATTTTTTAGACACAGGCTTAGCCAGCTATCTTACCAAATGGACGGATTCAAAATCTTTGCAAGCAGGCGCTATGTCAGGTCATATATTGGAGACATGGATATTTACAGAATTGCTTAAAAGCTACTGGCATACAGGAGAGGAAGCTTATTTTTACTACTATCGTGATATGGATCAAAAAGAGATTGATTTGTTGATTGAAACAGCAGAGAAATTTTATCCGGTGGAGTTTAAAAAAACATCCACCCCATCCAAAAATAATATAAAACATTTTTCTCTTATTAGGAAATTGGGAAAATCAGTTGGACCAGGAGCGCTTATCTGCTTTTCTGAAAGAGATATCCCTTTATCAAGAACTGTAAAAGCCATCCCTATTACCTATATTTAATAACTTTTTTCTCGTGCCTGATTTTCAAAGTTTTATGATGGGATATTTGGTTTAAATCTCCTGCCGTGGGATATTTGGCAAAAGTGAAAATAAAGGAAATCCCGAGAATTCAGATAAGGTGTCTGTATATTTTTTCCCTTTTGATAAGAGTACATGAGAACACTCCCTTTTTCTTTTTTTATTGATTTTTAGAAGGTAGTGGGGCTAGAATAGAAAGATGTACGGATGCCTTACCTGGATTTTCGGAATTTTGTCATTTCACCCCGTTTAATGATGTTGGAAATTTCAATGAAGGACTTTCGCCGGTGAAAGTTGATGATCTTTAGGGCTATATATCAGCAAGGAAATAGGTTCATTAAGTTGTATAGTCCAAATAAATGGGGGGCGCGACATTAATCTTATAGGTGATCAATATGCTCTCTTCTTTTTTTTCTTTTCTTTGCCCTTTGCTTTTTTGGGATAAAAGCCTGACAACCTTGGATCAATGGCAGGCGGCTTCTCATGTGCTGGTTGTGGAAGTGGAAAGCTTTATACACTTTCCCCCTTTCTATAAACCCCCCGGCCATGAATTTACCGCATATAGACCGGTCCCTCTTTGGAAATTAAAAGTAATAGATACATTAACCGCAGAGAAGCCCAAACAAAATATCATTTATACAGCTTTTAACCCTCTCCAATCCTTAAAGGAAAAGGACAGGGTTATTTTAGCCGTTTCCCAATTTCAATCTGCCGGAGAAATGAATCCTGTATCTAATGTCTATCCCTCTTTAATTCTTTTAGAGCGAGAGATAGAGGAAAAAGTCATTTATGCCCCTCCGTATTATGATGCCTGGCCACTATCAAAAAATGAACAGGGAGAATATTATCTGCCGGATTGTGTGGACGGGTTGACTATGGAGACTTTAGTCAATCCGACTTTAAGAGAAATAAAAGAGCTTTCTCAAGGCGAAATAGATGAAGAGTCCAGTATCTATGTGGTATTTGGTCTTTACCCTGCTGAAAAATCAGATCTTAAAGTCTGTAGATGTGAAGATAAAAAGTATAATAAAGGCAGTTAAACTTTGAATTAAGAGTAACATATGAATTTACTAATAAAATTCTTTTTGATTATTTTAACTCTTTTTTCTTTTAATGCTATAGCTGTTTGCAATTATGAAGCCAGTTACATCAATTCCAAAGAGCAGTTGTCTTTCTTTTTAAGTCAAATGAAAAAATCTATTGAAAATAAACAAATCTTTTCTCAGATAATAAAACTACCCATCAAACTGAATTTTGATAACGGCCTCTCCAAAGTTTTTAAAACAAAAGAAGAGTTATTGGAAAATCATCAAATATTGATGTCCTCTGGTTTAAAAGAACTTTTTTTAAATGTTCAGGAGTCAGATGTGTTTTGCAATTATCAGGGGGGAAGTAACAAAAACGGAGGTCTTTGGTTTAATGCAGTCACACCAGGAGGGGAGATTAGAATTTTTTCTATCAATGCTACATTAAAATCTCCAAAGGGATATGATTTTTTCAAATACAAAGTTATTGAGCCTTTATCCAGCTCAGGCATTACAACTTTTCTATCTCTTTTAAAAAATCCAAAAAATAAATCTATAATAAATGATCTCAATGGAATGCTTACTTCATCAGAAGATTCTATT